>CADBME010000230.1 GCA_902795715.1 uncultured Lachnospiraceae bacterium
CCATTATGGAACGAGGAGAAAACTATCTCCTCAAAACCTACAATCGCTTTCCCGTCGTTTTTGAAAAGGGCTAGGGGGTATACCTCTACGATACAGACGGGAAAAAATATCTGGATTTTGCAGCCGGAATTGCTGTTTTTGCCCTGGGATATGGAAATGAAGATTACAATAAGGCTCTCAAAGACCAGATTGACAAGATCATCCATACCTCCAATCTTTACTACAATCAGCCTTCTGTAGATGCAGCGGAAAAAATCGTAAAGAGTACCGGTATGTCCAGGGTCTTTTTCACCAACTCCGGGACTGAAGCAATCGAGGGGGCCCTCAAGGTCGCCCGCAAGTATGCATGGCTCAAGGATTCTTCCAAAGATTATGAATTTATTGCCATGAACCATTCTTTCCACGGAAGAAGCCAGGGTGCCCTTTCCGTAACCGGCAACGCCCATTATCAGGAGGGCTTTGTTCCGGTTCCCTTCCGGGCCGTCTTTGCCGATTTTAACGATCTTGATGATGTCCGCTCCAAAATCACAGACCGGACCTGTGGAATTATCTGCGAGGTTGTCCAGGGAGAGGGCGGAATCTATCCGGCAAAAAAGGAGTTTCTTGAGGGACTTCGGGCTCTTTGTGATGAAAAGGATATCCTTCTTATTTTCGATGAGATCCAATGTGGCATGGGTCGTTGCGGTGCTATGTATGCCCATGATCTCTATGGGGTCAAACCGGACATTATGACCCTGGCCAAGGCTTTGGGCTGCGGAGTTCCGGTAGGTGCTTTTGTGACCAGTGAAAAAGCCTCCCATGCCCTGGTCCCCGGGGATCACGGAACTACCTACGGCGGCAATCCCCTGGCTTGTGCTGCCGTGAATGAAGTCTATGACCAGTTTGAGAAGAAAAATATAACAGACCATGTAAAGAAGATGGGTAAAATCCTCTTTGACCGTTTAGAAGAGCTCAAAAGCCGGCATGCCTGCATTGCGGATCACAGGGGAATGGGCCTTATGCAGGGCCTGGAATTTGACCGCCCGGTTGGTCCTATAGTAAAGGAAGCCCTGGAAAATGGCCTTGTCATCATCTCAGCAGGAGCCAATACACTCCGTTTTATACCTCCTCTGGTCATTGAAGAGGACCATATTGATGAAATGGTTACAATTTTAGAAAGAATCATCATAAATATTTAACATTTCACAACATTTTATCTTGAAATCACTGGTAAATGACTGTATTATTGTATAGGGGTTGAAAATTTTTTACAAAGACCTGTCAGGTATGGCCGACATACCTGATTTATGGCTGCGCACACGATCAGAACACAAGATGTTGGAAAGGAGCTTTCTGATATGAGAGGATTGTGTGCGGAAAGAAAGACTATACCATTCCTTATTGACTTATGGATCATCCTTTGGACAAGCTTTTTCCTTTTGACCGGATTGACCGGATGTCAAGCCAGCGGGCTGATCCGGGAAAACCGTGAATTGAAGGAACTCCCCGCCCTGGAATCTTCCGGCCGGGAAAGTCAGGAGGAAGATACAGGACAAGAGGAAATCTATGTTCACGTCTGTGGCGAGGTAAAGGAGGCCGGACTCTACCGTCTTCCCTCAGGATCCCGCGCAGCAGACGCCATAGAAGCAGCCGGGGGCTTTTCCAAAAAGGCCGACAGAAATATCTGGAACCTTGCCCTGATTCTGGAAGATGGTATGCAGATTTATGTTCCCCGAAAGGGGGAAGCGGTCGATCCTTCTTCCCTATCGGATTCCGGCAGTTCCGGACTCAGGGGATCTGATTATGCTTCCAATTCAGGAAGTGGAAAAGATGACCCGGGAAAAGTCAATATCAACACGGCATCCCAGGAAGAACTGATGACCCTGAACGGAATAGGGAAATCCAGGGCGGCAGACATCATTGCCTACCGCTCGACCAATGGAGCATTTACAAAAATCGAAGACATCAGGAATGTATCCGGAATCGGAGATAGCATTTTTGATAAGATAAAAGATAAAATTACAGTGAGCTGAGGTGAATTATGGCAAAAAAGGTGTTGGTTGTCGATGATGAACGTTTGATTGTAAAGGGACTGAAATTCTCTCTTCAGCAGGAAGATATGGAAGTAGATGCAGCTTACGACGGAGAAGAAGCTCTGGAGCTGGCCAAAAAGACCGAATATGACATTGTACTTCTCGATGTGATGCTTCCCAAGATGGACGGATTTGAAGTCTGTCAGCAGATTCGTGAGTTTTCCAACATGCCTATAATCATGCTGACAGCTAAAGGCGATGATATGGACAAGATTCTGGGTCTGGATTATGGTGCAGACGATTATATCACGAAACCTTTCAATATTCTGGAAGTCAAGGCCAGAATCAAGGCCATCATGCGCAGAAGCTCCCGCAAGAATTCCCAGGAAGAAGAGCGGAAGGTATTCGAGAAAAACGGACTGAAGATTGATTGCGACAGCAGAAGAGTTTTCGTGGATGAAAATGAAGTGAAACTCACAGCCAAGGAATACGACCTCCTGGAGCTCCTGTCATTCCACCCCAACAAGGTCTACAGCAGGGAGAAGCTTCTCAATATTGTCTGGGGTTATGACTATCCGGGTGATGTGAGAACGGTTGATGTCCACATTCGCCGTCTGAGAGAAAAAATCGAGCGCAATCCGGGAGAGCCGGCTTATATCCACACAAAGTGGGGCGTAGGCTACTACTTTCAGGATTAGAGATCCTAAGAATCTATAAGGTTATGAATGCAGGAACTGTCGCAAAAAATAAGCGGCAGTTCCTGTTTTAAGGAAGGAGGTCGATTCCTATTCCATCATTAAAACGCAGAAGTATAGGAGAATATATCTACCTCAGCCTTGTATCTGCCATACTCTTTTTTCTGGTTGGCAACATCCTTCTCTACACCGGAACACGATACCTGGTTAATTCCTATGAAAGGAAATCACTGAATAACCGTGCCGTTACCGTAAAAAAGCAATGTACAGTCCTGGCCAATGATTTTCTCATCTATCACAATTCAGGAGATAAAAACAAGACCGCAGCGGTTAAATCGGAGATCAGTCAGCTGGCCGATCATCTGGGAGGAAGATTGCTGATTGTTGACAACCGCCTGAATGTGCTGGAAGATACCTATCATGTTCAAACCGGTAATTATCTTATGAATAAGGAACTGGTTCAGGTTCTCAAAGGGAACAATGTGGCCTGGAGAGCCATTGGCAGCAGTTATATTCAGGTTATGACGCCGGTCAGGAATCTGGAAACCGGCAGCGTAGAGGGAGTAGTCATTGCCCTTGCAGGGATTGATGAAAACAACAATATATCGACCTATCTTACCGAGCAGAGAGATACCATTCTGGGAATCTTTCTTCTGGTCTCCTTTATTCTCAGTATTATCTTCTGGCTTCTGATCCACCGGGCTTTTTCCGGTCTGCAGAAACCCCTTGATGATATTGCGGCCGGCCACCAGGAGGAGGAGCTGGAGATTAAAGGTTTTCGTGAATTCACCAGGATTGCCGGCGCGGTCAACCAGATGATGAGCCGGGCAAACGATTCCGAACGATCCAGACAGGAGTTTGTGTCCAATGTATCCCATGAGCTGAAGACTCCCATCACTTCAATGAAAATTCTGGCTGACTCTCTGCTGGGCCAGGAGGATGCCCCGGTCGAACTTTACAAGGAGTTCATGACAGATATTGTCCATGAGATCGACAGGGAAAATCAGATTATCACGGACCTGCTGACCCTGGTAAAGATGGATAAAACCGAGACCGGCCTCAATATCAGCTCCGTAAATATCAACGAGCTTCTTGAGGTTCTTCTGAAAAGAATATCTCCTATTGCGGCCCAGCGAAATATCACCATCCGCCTTGAGACCATGAGAGAAGTGGTGGCGGAAGTGGACGAGGTAAAAATTGCCCTGGCCTGCAATAACCTGATCGTCAATGCTGTTAAATACAATTATGACGACGGTCTTGTGTCGGTTTCCTTAAATGCCGACCACAAGTTTTTCTATATTCGAGTCAAGGACACCGGATGCGGTATTCCCGAGGAATCCCAGGAAATGATTTTCGAACGATTTTACCGGGTGGACAAGGCCCGTTCCAGAGAGACCGGAGGAACCGGCCTGGGCCTGGCTATTACCAGGAAGGTCCTTCTCATGCATAAGGGGTCCATACGGGTTCACAGCAGGGAAGGAGAGGGTTCCACCTTCACCATCCGTGTGCCCCTGACCTATGTTGCCTGAACCGTGCCCTAAAAGATGATCTTTTTAAAGCGGAGGTCATTTCCATGAATAAAATGAAATATATCATGACCCTGTGCTTCCTCCTGATTACGGCTGTATTATTTTCAGCTTGTACAAGTGGAGGGAACCAGGAAAAAGAGCATAAAGGAAGGGAAATCAACCTCTATTATCTGAATGTGGATGAAGACGACTACATCCAGGTTCCCTACCGCCTCTCCCAGGTGGACAATCCGGAAAAGGAATCCATGGAAATTATCAGTCTTCTTTCCAGCAAGGATGAGGCAGATAAGTCAGACTGTAAAGTGACCATTCCCGAAGAAGTCGCCGTGAACACCATCAAGGTGGAAGATGGACAAGAGACTATTGACTTCGGAGCCGGATATCAGCAGATGGACCCGGTCCAGGAGTCCATGATGCGGCTTGCCGTGGTCCGTTCGGTTACCCAGGTTCGTGGTGTGGAAGGGGTGACCTTCACCGTCAATGGCCAGCCTATCCTTAATTACAATGGGAAAGTCATGAAGAATATGAAAGCGGACCAGGTTCTCCTTTCGGAGGAATACGACCGGATCTTTGACCAGGAAGGCAAAGTGACCCTCTACTATTCGGATACAAAGGGCAGTGTGCTCATTCCCTATGAAACGACCGTAAAGGCGACGGATAACGAGCCCCTGGCCGAGGCAGCCCTGCGGAGATTAAATCATCCTCCCAAAGGAGAGGAATCCATGATATGCCCTCTGCCTGAAGGAGTAAAGATTAACCAGACATTGCTTGTGGGAAATATCTGCTATGTGGATCTGAGCAGTGAGATCAATAATCTGGTTCCCGAGGTAGAAGAAGAAGTAACCGTTTACGCCATGGTCAATACCATTGTCTCTCTCAATCAAAAATATATGGTCCAGTTTACCGTGGACGGGGAGAGAGCGGACAGCCTGAACGGATTTAAAGGATTCGGCCGCCCCATGTCTTTCAATAAAGATCTGGTAAGAGAGACAGGGGAAAAATAATAAGAAGAAAAAGAACTACAAAGGATGAAAGATATGTATCTTGCCAGCATAGCCAGCGGAAGCAGCGGAAATTGTATATGTGTCGGAAAAGACGACAGCTATTATCTGATTGATGCCGGAGTCAGCAAAAAAAGAATCGTCCAGGGTCTGTCGGAGATGAGTATAAAACCGGAACAGATCCGGGGACTCTTTTTAACCCATGAACACAACGACCATATCAGCGGACTCGGTGTTTTCTTAAGAAAATACCCCGTCCCTGTTTTTGCAACCGGAAAAACCATAGATGCCATCCTCTCATGCGGGACCCTGGGCAGGCTTGATTCCTCCCTCTTTCACTCGCTGGAGGCTGATCATCCCATTTCCTTTGACGGAATCCGTGTGGAAGCGTCCAGGATTTATCATGATGCGGCAGATCCTGTTTGCTACAGCTTCTCGGACGGAGAGTCCAGGGTGGGAATCGCGACGGATTTCGGCACCTTTGATGATTATCTTGTAGAAAAAATGTCCGGCTGCCGGTCTCTGCTTGTCGAGGCCAACCACGATTTGAATATGCTTATGACCGGGCCTTACCCATACCCCTTGAAGAGGAGAATCAGCGGAAACCAGGGCCACCTGTCCAATGAAAGAGCCGGAAATTTCCTTTCCAAGATTATCGGCAGGGAATGCAGACAGGTCTTTCTGGGCCATCTGAGTCAGCACAATAATTACAGTCAGCTTGCCTATGAGACCGTACGGCTGGAGCTCCTCATGCGCAATATGGATCCGGATCAGCTGGGTATAGACCTGCAGGTTGCCGAAAGAAACCAGCCGACTTTCTCATCACCGGCTGTCGGATTATTGGAAGCCTGACTCTGTTTATTTTTGTTTATTTTAAGAATAATTAAACATAAAGATTATACAGGAAGGAAATAATTATGGAAAAGAAAGAAATGAAAAAGACTATTGTAACGGTACTGGGAAAAGATTCCGTGGGTATCATTGCCAAGGTATGTACCTATATGGCCAGCAATGATATAAATATACTTGATATCAGTCAGACGATTACCGGCGGATATTTTAACATGATGATGATCGTAGAATCAGATGAAGTCAAAAAAAGCTTTCCCGATATGTCGGAGGAGCTTCGCCAGATCGGTGAGGAGATCGGGGTCAGTATCCAGGCCCAGAGAGAAGAAATCTTTCAGATGATGCACAGAATATAAGTATTCTCTAAAATAATCGGGAGGAAGTATGTTAAATATTAATGAAGTAATCGAAACCAATCAGATGATCCATGAGATGAATCTGGATGTGCGTACCATCACCATGGGAATCAGTCTCTTTGATTGCGTGTCGGATTCTGTGGATCAGCTTTGCAGCAACATATATCAGAAAATAACGGATAAGGCAAAAAATCTTGTCTCCGTGGGAAAGGAAATCGAGAGAGAGTTCGGTATCCCTGTGGTAAACAAGAGAATCTCCATCACTCCGGTTTCTCTGATCGGAGGAAACTGCTGCAAAAGTCCGGAAGATTTTGTCCGGATTGCCCGGGTTCTGGACCGGTGTGCTGTGGATGTAGGTGTGAATTTTATCGGGGGTTATTCCGCTCTGGTTCACAAGGGAATGACTCCGGCTGATGAATACCTGATTCGTTCCATCCCGGAGGCTCTGTCCGTGACAGAGCGGGTTTGCAGCTCCGTGAATGTGGGATCTTCCAAGACCGGTATTAACATGGATGCCGTCCGCCTTCTGGGCCGGATCATTCTTGAGACTTCAGAGAAGACAAAAGACCGGGAATGCATTGGCAATGCCAAGTTTGTGGTCTTTACCAATGCCCCGGATGATAATCCCTTTATGGCCGGGGCCTTTCATGGTGTTTCGGAGGCGGATTGTATTATCAACGTTGGCGTCAGCGGTCCCGGTGTGGTAAAGAGAGCTATTGAGACTGTGAGAGGGAAGAGCTTTGAAGACTTGTGCGAGACCATTAAAAGGACGGCCTTCAAGGTGACCCGCGTCGGTCAGCTTGTCGCCAAGGAAGCATCCAGGCGGCTGGATATTCCCTTCGGTATCGTGGACCTGTCCCTTGCACCCACGCCTGCTGTAGGAGACAGTGTAGGTGAAATACTGGAAGAAATCGGTTTGGAATACGCCGGAGCTCCCGGCACAACGGCAGCCCTTGCCCTGCTCAATGACCAGGTGAAAAAAGGCGGAGTCATGGCCTCTTCCTATGTGGGCGGCCTGTCCGGAGCTTTTATTCCGGTCAGTGAGGACCAGAGAATGATTGATGCAGTCACTGCAGGGGCATTGACCCTTGAGAAGCTGGAAGCCATGACCTGTGTCTGTTCGGTAGGCCTTGATATGATTGCCGTACCGGGAAAGACAAAGGCCTCCACCATATCCGGTATCATAGCGGATGAGATGGCTTTGGGTATGATCAACCAGAAGACGACTGCAGTCCGCATTATCCCCGTGATCGGAAAAGATGTGGGAGACCATGTGGAATTCGGCGGTCTCCTGGGCTATGCCCCGATCATGCCCGTAAACTCTTTTGACTGTTCCCGCTTTATTGACCGTGGAGGAAGAATCCCGGCTCCCATTCACAGTTTTAAAAACTGAAACAGAGGAGGCTCATTATGTACCGCAAGTCCTCATACAAAAAAAATATCGACTATACCGTTCTGGGAATCGGCATGATGGCTGTCATGTACATACCCTGTCTGGTATTTTATCTTGCTGATAAGCTTACAGGTTCCCCGGCCGTCCATCTTCTTTTGTGTGCTATCCTGGTCATCTATGAGAGCGGCATGTTTTTTGCCGCCGGATTGATTGTAGGAGACCGGGAAGAAGACTGGGGACCGGGAAGCGGAGACTTCCATCGTGATCTTCTTCGCGCCGGTTTGACCTGCGGCCTGGTCTATCTCATTCTGGGACTTGCCGCCCGCTTTCTGATCAATAAGGATGACCTTTATCTTGCAGTCAGAAATATCATTGCCATCGTTGTTGTTCCCAAATATTGCGGTATTTTTCTGAGCCTGGCTTTCCTTTTCCTTCTTTATTATCTGATCAGCAGGTGGATTCCGGACTTCATGGACCATAAGGGGATCCTTATCACAGTGTCTGTAATCGGACTGGCTTTTTCCCTTCTTCCTCCGGGCAGCCTGGGTTATGCCCTGGCCGGTGTCTTTTTTGGAGGAAGCCAGTATGAATGCATCCCCATAGCCAGCCATCTTCCTGTATTCTTTTTCGGATGTTACACGGCCAAAAACAGGTCACTGTCCATGAAAGACCGGAAAAATCTAATGCTGGCAGGAGGAGCTCTTGCCCTTGGCCTGGTTCTGTTTCTTCTTCATGTGAAAGAGCCCGGGAAGATCCTGATCGGGGGAGGAGCAGCCTACTTTGCTGCATGTATTCTCACCCTGGCAGAAGCTCTTTTTGAAAAATGCAGGGATTTGGCCCTTTCTTTCCTGTCCGCGTTGGGGCAGGCTGTCCTGGAGATGGATACCAGAGGCCTGGGAAAGAAAAAGGTCCGCACAATAGCAATCTATCTGATTGGTTATATCTTTCTTTTTTCCGCTGCGGCCCTGCTTGTCTTCCTGACCCTCCTTCACCGCGGTGAATCACTGGTTTGGACAGGAGATGCCCTTTCCCAGTATATACCCAAAATTCATCGTTTTATGAAATACATTCCGGGAGTTTTCCGTGATCTGCTTCATGGGAATATGGATATTGCCCAGTATGACTTTCGGACCGGAATGGGATCCATGGTATCCATATCCTACGATCCCCTTTACTGGATCTACCTGTTTTTTTCACCGGCCCAGATTGACAAAGCCTACACGCTCATGTCCCTGGTCCGCTATTTCCTTGCCGGACTGTCCATGTCTGCCATGCTGATTTATTTTAAAAAGTCATGGCTTTCTTCCTATTCGGCCAGCCTGGCCTATGCTTTTTCCTGCTATGCCCTCTATGCCGGCACCAGGCATTTTCAGTTTATAACACCACTGATTCTTATGCCCCTGATGGTCGTGGCCATGGAGAGACTGATCCGGCATGGGAAATGGTATATGATGACGATTATGGTTACCTGGTCCCTGCTATGCTCCTATTATTTCCTCTATATGAACACCATAGCTCTGGGCGTTTATTTTGTCTGCAGAATTCTCTTCACCAGGAAGTACAGAAACCTGAGGACTTTTTTTGGAAGGGGACTGACCATAGTCGGGGCATATGTCCTTGGCACCATGATGGGTATCATTTCCATCATTACATCCTTTGGCGGTTATCTGGGTTCTGCCCGTTCCGAGGGAGGAAAGCTGGCCAGACTGCTTTCCAAAAACCGTATGTTTTACAGGCCCAGGTGGATCGAAGACACCCTGATTTCTTCCATTACCTACAATTTTTCACCGGGCTACTGGCTGAAAATCGGAACTATACCCCTGGCTCTTTTCGGCGCAGTTCTTCTCTTTTCCAGGAAAAACCGTAAGGACCTGCGGGCTATCTTCCTGATCTTTACCGCCTTCTGCATCTTTCCCTTTGCGGGATTTATCCTGGGCGGCTTCAGCGGGGTGACCAACCGGTGGAGTTATATCTATACGGTTCTGGCCGGTTTCCTGATCGCCATGTGCATCGACAGTATGGACAGGCTTTCCAAAAAGGACCTGATCGCCCTCTTTTGTGTCACGGTCTACTATGCTCTTTTGATTCTTTTTGATGAGAATCTGCAGATCAGCTCGATTTTGGGGGAGATGTTCTTCCTGGCCATGACCCTCTGCCTGATCCTTCTGGTCAACAGCAGAGAATACACAGGGCCTCCCTATCTGGGCAAAGTGCTCATGATTGGTCTGACGGTCCTTGCCCTGTCCTTTAACGGAACCATGTTCCTGACACAGACCAAGAAAAACGGCAAGCCCATGGCAAGCTTTACTCATTATAATTCCATAAACCGTCTGTCCAGAACCTCCCTGAGGGACCTTGATAAGGTGCCGGGATACGATCCGGATGAATTTGTAAGGAGCAGCGCCCTTCACGGGGATGTCAACACCAACTGCTACAGCATGCTCCATGACCACTATGACGTGGGGACCTTCTCCTCGACCATGAACGGAAGCGTCGTGGATTACAACCGGCAGATGGGCAATGTGGACTGGTCCACTGTCCGGGTCTTCGATTACAATTTCCGGACCTACATGAACGAGCTGGCCAGCGTAAAGTATATCGGAACCGTGTCGGAATCCTTCCAGAACCTGGTGCCCTACGGTTACCGAAAGGTCTATACCAGCAAAGAAGGATACCCTCTTTATGAAAATGAATACCCCCTTCCCGCAGGCTACAGCTACGACAGGATCCAGGATGTGGCGGAGACGGAAGAGCTTCCGGTCATTCAGCGCCAGGAAGCTTCCATGCTTACTGCCTCCCTGGATAAGGAGAACCTTGCGGCCCTGGAAAAGAAGGGAATCCCTGTGGGCTCATCCAAGGATCTGGACCTGACTTCCAAAGAAATACCCGTTAAGAATATCAAGTATAAAGGAATACGTCAGAAGGATGGCATACTTTATATCGACAAGGACGGGGGATCCATGACCCTTGAATTCGACAGCAAAAAGAATTCGGAAACCTATCTGGTTTATATGGCGGATATCAACAAACTTGACGATGGAATATCCCAGACAAAGAAGGTTAAAGTTTCCTTTGACGGGACCTCCTATAATTATACTTTCCGGACGGATGCCTATAAGACAGGACAGACAGAACATGTCCTCTGCCTGGGCTATCACCGCAGCCGGATCCACAAGGTCAAACTGAAATTTAAGACAGCAGGAACCATTCCCTGTGAAAAGATCCTCCTTTACAGCCAGCCCATGAAGAATTATAAGGAGAGGGTAGAAGCTCTTTCTGAAAATGTCCTTGAGGATGTCAGGCTGTCCAATAATACCCTGGAAGGGCGGATTGATTTTGACAGGGATAAGCTTCTGGTGATCAGTCTTCCCTATCAGACCGGATGGACTGCCTATATCGATGGAAAAAAGGCTGAAATCTACCGGGCCAACTGGCAGTATATGGCCCTGGCTCCCGGGAAGGGAAGCCATTCCATCCGCCTTCATTATCAGATTCCGGGCTGGAAAGCATGTATTCTGATTACCATGACCGGCTTCATTCTCTTTATCGGAATCATTCTTTTTAATTGTATACGGAAAAGGAAAAAAGACCGGGATCTTTCTTCCTGGAAAGGTTGATCTCTCCGGCAGGCAAGACTCGGACCGGCTGCAAGCTTTGGCGGCAGATTTGTAGGATTTGGTGTATTGTATTCCTCTTTTTATCTGCTATAACCATACTTACATTCAAGGTCAGAAGACCGATATTATTTTACATAAGCAATCTTGGAGGAAAATCATGTTTGATTTTATCAGGCCGGTGAAAAAGCCGGATAAGGCCGTTCTCAGAATTATTATTATTGGCTGCGGCCGAGTGGGCACGACACTGATTGAGCAGTTAAGCAGGGAAAAACATGACATCACCATCATCGATAATAATGAACGCAAGATCCGTATGTTATCGGAGATGTACGATGTCATGGGGGTGATAGGAAATGGTGCCAGTTACGATGTTCAGCAGGAGGCCGGAATTGAGAATGCGGATCTCCTGATTGCCGTTACCGATTATGATGAGCTGAATCTTCTCTGCTGCACCATAGCAACCCAGGTAGCGGACGTAGCAACCATAGCCAGAGTCCGCACACCCGATTACAGCAGGGAGTCCAAATATCTTAGAGAGCGTCTGGGCCTTGCCATGATTTTAAATCCGGAGCTGGAGTCCGCCAAGGAAGCAGCCCGGGTTCTCTATCTGCCTTCTGCCCTGGAAGTGAGCTCCTTTGCCCATGGACAGGCGGAACTGATAAAATTTGTAGTCCCGGAGGATAATGTTCTTGACGGAATGACTCTGTCGGATCTTCGAGGAAATATCGAATCCAATCTTCTGGTTTGCGGCATCAAGAGAGAAGGAGATATCATCTATACGGCCCAGATTCTTTACTATATCTATATCGGACTGACCATACTGGAGATTATTCTTCTCCTGGCGGGAAATATGCCTCTCTTTGACTCCCTGTGTACGGCTTTCGGAACAGCCGGTACCGGTGGTTTCGGCGTCAAGGGAGACAGCATTGCCGGGTATTCTCCCTACCTGCAGTGGGTCACCGGCATTTTCATGATGCTCTTCGGCATCAATTTTAACGCCTATTATTTAATTCTATTCCGCCAGTTCAAAAGGGCATTTTCCATGAAAGAGGTCCAGGCCTACCTGCTGATCATTTTCGCCAGCGTTGCCTTTATCACCTCAGAGCTCATGAGAAGTTCCATCCACTTTGGAAAAGCCCTCCGGGATGCTTTTTTCCAGGTGGCATCCATTATCACGACAACCGGTTTTGCTACGACAGACTTTGATCAATGGTCGGTGGCCTGCCGGACCCTTCTGGTTCTCCTCATGTTCATCGGAGCCTGTGCCGGCAGCACAGGCGACGGAATCAAGGTTTCCCGAATCATTGTCATGGTAAAAACCGTCATCAAAGAGCTAAATTCCTACATCCATCCCAAGAGTATCAAGAAGATCAAGATGGACGGCAAAGCGGTCGAGCACGAGGTAGTCCGGGCGACCAATGTATTTTTGATCACCTATCTACTGGTCTTTATCACATCCATTTTCATTTTGTCTCTGGAAGGACACGGCCTGGTTACCAATTTCACAGCGGTAGCTGCCACCCTCAATAATATCGGGCCGGGCTTATCCGGCGTCGGACCCACCAAAAACTTTGCCTTTTTCTCCTATCTTTCCAAATACGTCATGATGGTTGACATGCTTGCCGGAAGACTGGAGCTTTTCCCCCTGCTGATCCTTTTCCATCCATCCATCTGGAAGTCCATGGTCATGCAGAGGGCAAAAAGAGCAAAGGATAAAGCGAAAAAAACCTGGTGATAGAAATACAGTGAACCCCGCGATCAACGATACATTATGAATCAAAAACCTTGTGATTCACAATGCATCGTTTTTCTTCAAAGAGTAAGGAGGCTTCATGAGTTTGAATGATACCCCATCCGGTGAGAGAGTACACATCGGATTCTTCGGGAAAAGAAATGCAGGCAAATCCAGCCTGGTCAATGCCATTACCGGACAGAATCTGTCCGTTGTATCCAGTCACAAAGGGACCACGACCGACCCGGTACGCAAGGCAATGGAAATCCTTCCTCTGGGACCGGTTCTCATCATTGACACACCCGGTTACGACGATCAGGGGGAGCTGGGAGATTTGAGAGTAGAAAAAACCAGGGAGATTCTGGGTGAGAGTGATCTGGCTATTCTGGTGCTGGACGCCCAGGCCGGCATGACAGAAGAAGACCGTCAGCTGATTCAACTCTTTAAGGAAAAGAAAACTCCCTGGCTTCTTGTTATGAATAAAGCCGACCTTGTAGAGACAAAGCAGGATCAGGTTAAGGATCCGGATATATGGAAAAAAGAAGAATATGATAATAGAGAATCCAATGATCCGATGCCCATAATCTATGCCAGCGCAAAGACCGGCTATCATATCCATGAAGTCAAGGAAAAGATTGCCTCCCTGCTTCCGAAGGAGGGGGCAGGGAAGCGCCTGGTCGGAGACCTTCTCCATCCTTTAGACCAGGTGATACTGGTCATACCCATCGACAAGGCAGCCCCCAAAGGCCGCCTGATCCTGCCACAACAGCAGACAATCCGGGACATACTGGAAGCAGGAGCATGCGCAGTATGCGTCCGGGACACAGAACTGGCCGGCTATCTGCAAAAAACAGCCAATCCGCCGGATCTTGTCATTACCGACAGTCAGGTTTTTGAAAAGGTAGCCGCAATAGTACCGGAAGAAGTACCACTGACATCCTTTTCCATACTCATGGCCAGATACAAGGGTTTTCTTGATACAGCCTATGCCGGAGCCGCAGCCATAGACCAATTAAAAGACGGAGACCGGATCCTGATTTCCGAAGGATGCACCCATCACCGCCAGTGTGACGATATCGGTACAGTAAAGATTCCCCGTTGGCTTAAAGCCTATAGCGGAGCCCAACTTATGATAGAAAGCACATCAGGAAGAGAATTCCCCAAAGACCTTCATCCTTACCGCCTGATCATCCATTGCGGAGGATGCATGCTCAATGAAAAGGAGATGACCCGGCGTATGGAAGAAGCAGTCCGCCAGGGTATAGCCTTTACCAATTACGGAATCGTGATAGCCAGGATGAAAGGCATCCTGGAACGGAGTATGGAGATTTTTAAATGAGTGGGACAGTGGGGACGTTTCATATCGTCCCACATTGTAGATTCTTAGACAATGTGGGACGATATGAAACGTCCCCACTGTCCCACTATTGACTCTTTCACTTTTTCATCATAAAATTATGTCATAATATGATTAAATGAGGGAGGAGGTGATTCCTTGTATCAGTGCAGGAATTGCGGTGGCAATCTGCGTTTTGATATTGCCCTGCAGAGATTGAAATGTCCCTATTGTTCCAGTGATTTCGATTGCTATGAGATTGAGGAGACAGTGGCTGAGTCGGGTTTGTACCAGGAGGGTCCGGCGGAAGTGAGTGATGATACCTATGAGGTTTCCGTCTTTTCCTGTCCGGCCTGTGGCGGGGAGATTGTCAGTGCTGATCAGAGTGTCTCTGAGTTTTGTTCCTATTGTGGCCAGACGGTTGTTCTTGAGAAGAAGATGCGGCGTGAGAAGAGGCCTAAGAAGATTATTCCTTTTAAGCAGACGGTTGAGGATTGCCGGAAGACTTACATGAGAAAGCTGAAGAAGTCTTTTTTTGCTCCGGGCTATTTAAAGAATCCTGATTTTCTGGAGAAGTTTCGGGGTATCTATATTCCTTACTGGTCTTACAGTTTCTATCACAAGGGCCGTGTAAAGCTTACCGGCAAGAAGGAATACCGGTCCGGCGATTACGACGTGACAGAGTATTATGATGTTACGGGAGATGTCGATGCTTCCTATGAGGGGATTGTATTTGATGCTTCTTCTTCTTTTTCGGATGAGCTGGGGGAGGCGGTCGCCCCTTATGACCCCAAAGATTTCAAAGAATTTGTGCCTTCCTTCCTGACCGGTTTTTACGGAGATGTTTCCGATGTTCCATCGGATCTGTATCTGGAGGATGCCAATCAGATTGCCAATGATAGAACCATCGCAACAATCAGTGGAGATCCTGTGGGGGGCAAGTATTCTATTTCCACGGAATCCAGCGTGAAGACCATGAACAATAAGCTGCATACCAGGATCGGGGAGCCTGAGGCGGCTATGGTGCCGGTATGGTTTCTGACCTGGCGCGATAAGGATCGTGTAGCCTATATGACCGTGAATGGACAGACCGGAAAAGTGGCAGCGGATATTCCTGTTGATCTGAAGAAATATATTCTGGGTTCGCTGCTTTGTGCCATTCCCCTGTATTTTATTATCAATGCCTTGTTTTTCTTCCTTCCTTCCACGATTTTGTTTATTGCCGGCTTGTTTGCCTTTGCCACTTCGATTATTTACATGGAGGAGATGCATTCCATTCATTCCAGAGATACACATGAGAATGACAGGGGTTACCAATTCCTGCAGAACCAGCTGCATGCAAAAAAGAAGGGCCAGGAGGCCGCTGAGAAAAAAGAGGATAAGAAAGAGAAAAAAACCTGGAAGCGCCGTATTCTGAATGTCTTTACCTGGATTGCATGCATCCTGACCATTTTGAATATTGCGATCATCGCTTTTAAAAGTGACATTTTCGATGCCATATTCAATGGAACGACCTGGAACTGGATCCTGATCAGCGCCGTATTTATTTTCTGGCAGATTCTGCTTATGGACGGAAGTCGAAATGAATGTGACCATAAAATAGCCAGAGGGATCATCGGTTCACAGATTGCTGTGATTATAGCCGGAATTATCAATATCTGGCATCCGGTTTCCGATGTCATTTACTATATAGGAATCTTTCTTTGTTATCTGGGTCTTTTTACGACTTTGATCCGTGTTATCCGAAAATACAACCTGCTGATTACCAGACCGATTCCGGAGTTCCATAATCGGGGAAAGGAGGGACAGTGATGAGATTATACAGATTTCGAATCCTTCCCCTTCTTGTGATTATCTTCCTTTTTTCATTCACCTGTCTGTATCCGGCCCGGCTATCAGCAAAGGAAGCTTTTTCTTCAGTTCCGGAGCTTTCCGAAACGGATGAGAAGGGTGGAAAGCTTTACAAGAATGATCAATCCCAATATGGTATTTATACCCTTGATGAGGAAGACCTTTTGACGGATGAAGAAGAGGAAGCCCTGCTTGAAGAGATGGCACCTGTGACGGAGTACGGTTATGCTGCTTTCGTGACAACCAGTATCATGGAGAGTGATTACATGGAAGCAAGCAGGAACATGCTTCATTCTTTGTTCGGGGAGGGAACCAGCAGTGTTCTTTTCCTGATTGACATGAACCATCGTCAACTGGTTGTTTTCAGTGACGGGGAGATCAATAAGACCATTACAAAGAATTATGCCAATTCGATCACTGACAATGTTTACAGGATGGCTCATGATGGAAAATACTATGATTGTGCCGTGGAGGTCTTTCGGCAAATCCATACTCTCCTGTCAGGAAGAGCAATTGCCCAGCCCATGAAACACATTACCAATGCTTTTCTGGCCATAATCCTTTCTGCTATGATTCTGTATATTGCTGCCAGGATCAATACCGGAAAGCAAGTTGCCAAATCTGCAGAGATTCTTGCCCTGATCGGGGCCATGGCTGCCTTTTCCAATGCCAAAACGACCTACAATCACAGGAGCAAGTCCTATAATCCCAGGTCCCGGAGCAGCGGCGGTGGTTCCTTCGGCGGTGGAGGCTCGAGCGGAAGCGGAGGCAGCCACGGCTTTTAAAGTTTTTTGAGAGGTGATGACCATGCTCTATGAAATCAGGGGAGGATCCGTCTCTCTTGGTGGAGAGCAGATTCTTGACCATATTCATTTTCAGATTAAAGATAAGGAAAAGGTGGCTCTGACAGGAAGAAACGGCACTGGGAAAACGACCTTGCTTCGACTGATTGCCGGTGAGATCCGGCCGGATTGTGATGACCACCTTTTCCATGAAATCATTCACATGGCCGAACATGTCAGGATCGGCATGCTGTCCCAGAATCCTTTTCCGGATCCTTCCATGCTTTCCATGACTGTCCGTCAGATGATTGAGGACGATCTGGACTTTTACCGGACCTTCACGGGACTTGGCTTTACAGAAAAAGACAGGGAAAAAACTATAGGAGATTTTTCCGGAGGGGAAAGAACAAAAATCGCTCTGGCCCGGCTTCTGGTGAGGAAGCCGGACCTGCTTTTGCTTGATGAGCCGGATAATCATCTTGACGTCCGCGGCATGGAATGGCTTGAAGACCGGATCTGTAATTATCCCGGTGCCGTTTTGATGGTATCCCACGACCGGTATTTTCTTGACCGGACCGCGCAGATTGTCTATGAGCTTAAGAATCAGAAGCTCACCAGATATCCCGGCAACTATACGGCATACAAGAGGGAAGCCGATGCGGCCAATGCAAGGGAATGGAAGGCTTATAAGGCCCAGCAGAAGGAAATAAAAAGGCTCAGAGACCTGATTGATCGTTTTAAGCATAAGCCCAGCAAGGCCTCCATGGCCCGGTCCAAAAAGAAAATATTAGAGAAGATGACCCTTCTGGAAAAACCCCGGGATAGAGAGATCTATCCCTTTACCGATCCTCTTGAACCCGCCAGCAAAGGTCCCAGACTGGTCCTGGAGTCCCGGAAAGCCGGAATCGGCTACAGAAGGGAAGAGCTGCTCTTTTGTCTGGATATCAGCTTGAAAAGAGGAAGAAAGATTGGGATAATCGGAGGAAACGGAAGCGGTAAATCCACCCTTTTAAAGACCATAAGGGGGGAGATTCCAAACCTTTCCGGATCCATAAGAATAAGTCAGGGGGTCCAGATGGGCTATTTCAGTCAGCATGGGGCTGACCGTATTGAGACCAGAGGACAGGATGGAAAAAGGCTGACAGTTCTTGACCACTTTCGAGGGCATTTTCCTCATCGGACAGACAAGGAATTGAGAACAAGTCTGGGCCATTATCTTTTTCCCGGACCCCAGGCCTCCAAATATGTCGACGAACTGTCCGGAGGCGAGAGAAGCCGGCTTCTTCTGGCAGAGCTTCTGGAGGAGAGACCGAATTTCCTCCTCCTGGATGAGCCCGACAATCATATGGATATCCCGGCAAAGGAGACTATAGAAGCTGCCCTGAAAGCCTATGGGGGAACGCTCATGTTCGTCACCCACGACCGGTATTTTTTAAATGCCCTGGCGGACAGCCTCCTGCTCATAGATTCGGAAGGAGTACGTTTCTATCCCTTTGGATATGACCATTATCAGTATATGGTCAGAAAGAGAAGAGAAGGGGATTTCAGCGGAGTCGATCCGGTGGAGGCGGAGAATACACATCTGGTCGAAAGCCTTTTGGCTGTGCCTAAAAAAGAAAGGCACCAGACATCCCGCTTTAATACGGAGCAGTCCTATACAGACTGGCAGCTGATTCTGGCCAAAAGACAGCTTGACAAGATCCGGGAGGAGATGGACCGCATCTGCCATATTGAGATCTATGATGTGGAAATGCCGGATCAGGATCCCCGGGGATGGGAAAAAGACCTTGCCAATGATTATTACGCCGGAAAGAGCTCTAATCATTGCGGGGAAATGGAAATCATTTCCCGGATCCAGGAAAAGAAGAAGGCACTTTTGCCCGGTCTTGAAGAAAAGTATACACAAATCTGTCTAATCTGGTATGATAGATGGATGGAGTATCAGGAAGCCTTTGCAGACTATCGTTAACTGATTACTATGTTACTGTTTAATTTATCTGATAAAAGATCTGACTATATTGAGGAAGGCCTATCATGCGAATTGTAGTAAAATTGGGAACATCAACATTAACTCATCCAACAGGCAGAATAAACATCCGAAGAGTGGAAAAGCTCTGCAAGGTTCTTTGTGACATCAAAAATGCCGGTCACGAGCTGATCCTGGTTTCTTCGGGAGCGATTGGCATGGGCATAGGCAAATTGAATATGAAGTCCAGACCCAAAGACATGGAGAGTATCCAAGCGGCTGCGGCTGTTGGTCAGTGTGAACTGATGTACATGTATGATAAGCTCTTCATGGAGCGAAACCATATCGTTGCCCAGATTCTGATGACCGGAAGAGACTTCGAAGATGAGGAATGTGTGAAAAATTTTGAAGGGGCTCTACACCGTCTGCTGGATCTGGGGGTGACCCCGGTTGTCAATGAGAACGACTGTACTGCCACAGCGGAGATCTCCGTGGGGGATAATGATACTTTAGGGGCTATTGTCGCCATCCATGCCGATGCGGACCTTCTGATCATATTGAGCGATATCAACGGACTCTATCTGGAGGATCCCAGAGTGAATCCGGATGCCAGGAAAGTGGATTTTGTCTATGAAGTCAATGACCGTATTCGGGCTCTGGCCGGAAATAAAGGTAGTTCCCTCAGTGTGGGCGGAATGCTGACCAAGATCAATGCAGGAGAGCTGGTGATGAAAGAGGGTATTGACATGGTCATCGCCAACGGACATGATCCGGAGATTCTCTACAGGATCCTGGAGGGCGATAAAGTGGGCACCCGATTCAGCTGCAGGAAAATCCAGTTCGTTTCTTCGGATGACTGACCCCTTTTGTTTTTTACAGATTGGGTATATAAGGAGATGGATCATGGCATCATTGAAATACATTAATATATATATAAAGATCTGAAAGATAAAATAGATTCCGGCTTATATTCCCAGGGGGACTTTCTGCCTACGGAGTACAGACTGATTGAAGAGTACCATTGTTCAAGAAATACTGTGAGGCGGGCCATCAACCAGCTGGCGGATGAGGGGTATGTCCAGAGTATGCATGGTAAAGGGGTAGTCGTGATTCGTATTCCCGGACAGCAATCTTTGTTCTCCATTGGCACTATTGAAACTATGCGGGAAGCGGCCCAGCGCAACGGCATGACTTATCATACCAAAGTGATCCAGTTTGATGAAGGGATTGTCGATGAGTCTTCCTCAAAAAAGACCGGTTTTCCTCCGGGAACCGGCGTGTGGATCATCAAAAGAATCCGTTACCTTAACGAAGAGCCGACCATCATTGATATCAACTGGCTGAACCAGTCCATCGTTCCGGAATTCTCACCCCGCAACGCTGAGGATTCTCTTTATCATTATCTGGAAAATGAACTTGGTATCCAGATCGTTACCTCACTTCGCAAACTGACGGTGGATAAGTGTACGGAAGAAGATTACAAGTATATGAGTCTGGGAGATTACAATTGCGTGGCTCTGGTTTGTTCCAGAACTTTCAACGGAGAAGGGGTCCAGTTTGAGTATACCGAATCCCGTCATCGTCCTGATCGTTTTGTCTTTTATGATCAGGCAAAAAGAAACAGCTGATTATCTTACTATCTTTTCAGGCCTGACCGGAAGTGCAGCTGTCCGGCAGGAATCTTTTTTCTAATTAGACAGGGTGATTTACTATGAATAAACTAAAAAGCCTGATCCAAAAATTAACTATAGTGATTCCACGGGCAGTTGAGATGTTTACGGAAAACAATATGGATGTGTTCTCAGGTTATGCAACCCTGTTTATCCTGTCAGCAGTCTTTCCCTGTATTATGCTGATTATATCCATCGTGAACCTTCTTCCCGGATATTCGGCTGATGATGTGGTCCTTGTTTTATTTCAGCTCCTGCCGGACCTGGAGCCCATTAAGAATCTTATTGGTTCCCTGATGACAGATCTTCAGAATCAATCCGGGGGACTGCTGGCTTCGGCGGCAGCAGTGACTACATTATGGGCTGCAAGCAATGGGGTTTCTGCCATTCAGAAAGGATTAAACCAGCTGGAGCCAAAAGAAGAAGAGGAAGAAAGCGAAGGAAAGAAAAAGATAGACGAGGAGATCGAGGAGATAAAGGATAAAAGCAAAAGTCTTATAACGGAAATTCTGAAACGGCTGGCATTCACCTTGATGGTGGTGATCCTGATTCCTGCCATGCTGGTATTTGATATGCTGGGGAACTCGATTGCCAATATTATCTTCGATGTTTTGGAGAAGATGAATCCGGAGGGGGCAGGAATATCCCTGGCAGATATCGGCTCCATCTTTCACATCAGCTCACTGGCGGTTCTGGTGTTTGCACTCCTGGTTATTCTGCAGATTTATGCAATTCTGCCGGAGAAACGCCGGCCCCTTAAAAGCCAGCTTCCCGGAGCAATCGTTACCGGAGCCTCCTGGCTGATATTTACCAGATTCTTTTCTTTCTTTATACCGCGTTTCTACCATGCTTCTAAATTCTACGGATCCCTGGCCTCTCTTTTTCTGGTTGTTTTATGGCTCCGCTACATGGTTATGATTCTTTTCATCGGCGGAGTTCTGAACCGGACTCTGGAGGAGATGGATCAAAGTATTATTCCATCGTCTCAAAATCAATCGTCTTAAAACTAATGCCGAAAGACAATCATGAGCTGTCCATGTGCTTTAACTTTCACCATCTGAAAGTAGATTATAAAGATAATAACAAGTGGGCCCTTATGGCCCCTGATCTTGTAAGGCTCCGCCATCTCTTCACACAATGGCAGGAAGAGATGGCGGA
>CADBME010000231.1 GCA_902795715.1 uncultured Lachnospiraceae bacterium
AAATGATAGGTCATGGCAAGGGAAGCATCCTCATTCACATCCACCTTGATGGAAAAATCTCTGATCTTATCCGTTGCCTTGGCCTGCAGTCTGACTTCCGGAAGGAATAAGGCCAGCAAGAGGCCCAGGGTCAGCAATAAGTATCCGGCAACTCCTTTACATATTCGATTCATCAGCAATACCTCCTAAGCGGACACTCTCCTGTCATGGCAGCAGAATAGTCTCTGTGTTCCCGGCAGGCAGGACATTCCCAGACAGAATCCCAGTCATCCTCCAGCATATTTCCCAATGGCTGATCCGACAGCCAGCTCTGACAGGGAACGACATTGCCTCCCGGTGTGATGGCCATGTTGGAAAGGCAGGCTCCGCAGGTGGGAGACGGAATATCCAGCTCATCAAAAACGGCCTGGTCAATCCATCCGGGGGATGTGAAGGCGATCTCCATCCCATTCTGCTTGCAATAGGAAACCGCATCCCTCAGTATCCCTTCCAGTTCTTTGCCTGATAGCTGCAGGTTTTCGGACGCTTCAAGGGCAGCATGGCCGGTGGTAATGAGACCGGAACAGGTTACATAGATCACTCCTTTTTGGCGGAGGAAATCCAGGGTCTTCACATAATCTCTGTTCAAGATGCAAAGAGGGGTGTTGATACTGACAGACAACCCTTCTGCTAAAGCATTTTCTATTCCTTTTACCGTCTCATCATAACGATCTGCTCCCACCAGCTGATTGTGAACCTGGCGGTCGGGGGAATAGAAGGTAATCTGTACGCTGTCAAGTTCTGCCTGGTGTAGAGCCCGACAATAGTCTTTCGTCAGCCGGATCCCATTTGTATTCAGGCGGGAGATAAACCATCTGGCGTAGTGGATCAGTTGGATCAGGTCATCGCGCATGGTCGGCTCTCCCCCCGTAAATGTCACCTGGGGAATACCAGCGGCCCGGCACCGGTCCAGTATTCTTTTCCAGTCTTCTGTGGAAATCTCCTCCTCATCCGCCAGCACCTGGTCTGCGGCATAGCAATGGACACATTTCTGGTTACAATGCCATTTCCCCTGTCTGGTCATAGCACTCACCATCAGATCCATGCGGTGGGGGGCCTTCATGAATTCCGCATAGTCGCCGATACTCATGTAATGGACCTGAGTGGTCACCTCTTCCCGGAATGCGATCTGATGAATGGTCTGGTAGATAGTCCGGATATCCTTCCGGATACTTTTCCTCGAAAGGATGGGAATAATCTTTTTCACACTGATCGTCGTGCGGTCAAGAATCCCCTCAATATCCTTATCCCCGATCTCCTTCCCGTCATATCTGTTGGTCTCGCGGATCATCTCCGCCAGCATGACAGCCCAGACAAAATTGACCGGAACAATATCCGTCCCGTTGATAATGGCAATGCTGGGATTGAAGGCATTGTCGTCCTTTTTGGGCGGAATCAGATGGACTCTGATTACACCGGGTCCATCGGGGTTTAATGTGGTATGGAGCACTTCATGAAAAGTGTCATCCATGTAGCTGCGGATATTCTTTACCGTCTTTGTTCTTCTTAATAGCTTGGGTACAGAAATCATATTCCTTGCACCTCCTTTTTTCTTTTATCTATCTTCCCATCCTCTCACCGAAAAGGTAAACTTTGTCAGATCAGGGCTTCATCCTCTTCCGGCTTCATGTGGAGGATCAGACATGCAATCTGATAGCTGAGTTTTTCTTCGGCAGAAGACAGATCCGTTCCAAGCAGCTTTTTTATTTTATTGATCCTGTACATGAGGGTGTTCCGGTGGGTAAACATGGCTTCGGACATAGCCTGGAAGCTTCCCCCGAACAAAAGATAATTCTCAAGGGTTTCCAGATACTGACTCTCATGTTTCTTATCATAAGAAATCAGGGGATCAAGCAGGCCCCGGCTCATCTCATCAAGTAAGGCCCTGTCCTCTAACAGATAGAGGAGACGGTAATTGCCCATGTCATCAAAATCCACACGTTTCTTTCCGGTTGTCCCGGCCATCCTGAGGGCGGCCCGGGCACGTTTGTAGGCGGTGTTCAGATTGTCCAGATTCATCATGCGGCTGCTGATCCCGATGTTGATTTTCGCTTCCGGCATCCTTGAAACCACCTTTCTTTCAAAATCACCGATAACCTGCTCGGTGACATTGGCAGGCAGATTGTTGCAGATCAGGACAAAACATCCGTCATAATAAAAGAAGCTGCAATTGTGGGTAATATTTTCCAGATAGAGCTCCATCCGGTAACCGATCCTCTTTCGCTCTACAGTGTCCATGGTGTCCAGTCCCGGTGTGCTGAGCAGGACAATCTGAAAATCCCCGTCGACATCAAAATACTGGAGCAGGTCCTGTCTGGCTGCTGCGGCCTGTTCGGGCGAAGAAATGGCCCGGATAAAAGCCGAAGTAATCTGTTCATCCGCCATCCCCTGGAAGAAAATACGTACAGTCAGGTCCTTGATCATCTCTGTAATGTAGATATCCCATGGAACGGTCAGCAGAGGCAGATCCATTTCGTCACAAAGTTTAACCACGCTCCCGGGAATCCGGTCAATATAAAAACCGGTATTCACAATAAGGCCGGAAGCATGGCGGTCATTCAGAGCCCTGACCAGGGAAAGGAGCTTATCCTCACTGTCAAAACCCACACCGGTAGTTACCGCGAGTTCCTTACCCCCGAAATTCCGCAAAACCGTCAGATCTTCTACCATGAGGACCCAGCTTATGGAATTGGCCCAGCCCCGGCTGCCGGCAGTCAGAGACATCCTGTAGCGGTCGCCGGACAAAGTCAGCATATCCTCTATTGTAAATCCCATATCCTTCCCTCTCTCAAAAATATGTGCTTAAAGCACAAAAAGTCTTTCCTTTCTTCAAACTTGCAGCCTATTGAAATCGAACACCTATATGTTATCATTGTTACAAGAAACAAAGCAAGTTAAAAGTAATCAGGGAGGTGTAAAAATGTCAATTCATAGCGCAGCAAACATGGAGTATTATTTTTTAGCCGATCAGGAGCCGTCATGGAAGAAAACAGAACGGTTTGATTATTGTGAACCAGCCACGGATGCACCTTTCACTTTAAAAGGTATTATCAAATCCTTATCCGGATTATTTACCCGCTAGGAAGGAATAAGGTCAGAAATGAAAAAGAGGACGAAAAGCGCCGCACTTATGACGATCCCATTTACCAGATAATGGGCAGGTCATAGATGCGGCGTTTCTTTATATGTTGGCGATAGACTTGTGCGTCTTTCTCTGCGCACTTGACTTATGCACTTGTCTTACTATGCACTATTCTTATTCTTCCGCTTCTCTGTGAATCTCCTGAGCGGCAAGCAGGTCATCTACACTGTCCACTTCCGCCCATTTCTCTCCTTTGATATCCTGGCTGAACAACTGGAAATCATGGAACATGATCATCTGTACGAGACCATCTTCAAAATACTGGTCATACATATTGCTGTTGACCATGGAATCCACTTCCTGTTTCAGAAGTCTTGAACTCACCGGATCCAGCTTGGTCATGCAGCAGTATTTGGCATCAAAATTCTCAAGCTTTTTACTCATAACCAGAACCTGGTCATCGCGAATTACGGCATTGTAAGCACC
>CADBME010000232.1 GCA_902795715.1 uncultured Lachnospiraceae bacterium
CCCGGCACTTTGCTTTCAATTTCAAAAATGCCGGCTTCATGAGAGATGGAGTCGTCACTACCTGTGAAATCATTCCAGCCCATGAAAAAATCGTACCTCTTATCTCAATTTTAGAAAAATGTGTTGATGAAAAGTATTATATTCCATCTGATAAAATGGACAAATGGGTATATCTGAAGGGCGCAAAAAAAATTGAACGTACTTCTAAATCCGGCCACACGTATACTTTCTCAGAAGGCCCTATTGCCTTCCCAGATCCGTTTGACCGACCGGGACGTACTATGCTGACTTCCGAAAGTACATTGAACCGCAGCACTCACATCGTTGCCGATCCGGGCTCAGGTCGTATAAGATTATTGACGCCTCTTGAAGTAGAGCGGATGCAGGGATTTGATGACAACTGGACAGGCAATACAAAGATGCCGGAACGGTTCCGTTATTTCTGTATGGGAAATGCTCTAGTTGTACCAATGATTACCCGAATGGGAAAAGTCCTTGATTATATTGTTTCTAACGAGTATTGAAATTGTTAAGCTCCATGCTATATAGTCTGCATGGAGCTTATAATATATTACATATGGATATGCCCAGCTCTCTAAATGCGGTGGGTAATATATCAATCTCAGCGGCAGGATGTCAATCCCCCACTGAAATATATGCTCTACGAGGATGAGAAGAAGGAGAATTTTGACTCTGAATTATGTCAACTTGCGCTGACCCGAATCCCGAGTCTAGTCTCGCAAGCGAGACTTGAATACCTTCCAATCGCAGTTTTATTTATATATGAAATGGGTACCTCTCGATTTTATTCACCCATAATTTCGAAAAGACTCAGGACATCATCATGGCAATGATCCAGCATTTCTATATTCACGGGTGTCTTAATCATGTCATTGTATTCCTTGCTTGGATTTTCCTTAACCCACTCATCATAATACTTCTTCAAGGTAAATCGATAGGTTTTTATAATCATCTCTAATTTAGCTTTATCCGACAAGATGGGCACTATTTGTGAAGCGTCATTTTTGCATTCATATTTTGCAAAACAGTAAATCAAGAAAAACGGATTAGGGGTCTTTCCTTTATTTCCCGTTTCATTGATTTTTTTCTCATGCTCAGCGCGTAAGTACAATAGATAAATGAATAAATAACACTTGTTCGTAACCTCTGGATTCCTTAAAAATTCTGTTACGGCCTTGTTTTGTTCACTATTCGCGACCAGTAATTTGCCTTTGTTCTGTACCGCATTGGTCGGGGTTGTAATAAATGACAAAATCACTTGCAGATACTTCTCAATAGGAACTATAAAGTCATTTGTCTTCTTAAGATGCTGTAGGCCAAATAATTCTAAGTACTCTTTATTCTTATCAAGAAGCGGGGTAGCTTTTCTATACATTTGAGTAAACGAATATTTATCACTTTGCTTTATGCATAGTAAAAAGCCGAACCAATCCATCTCTCTCTGGATACGACGAAATACCTCCTGTGATGCAATAAATGTCTTTTCATTGATAGCATTCTGCGAATTATTGTATGTAACAATATTTTTATATAGTGTATCTAGTTGATAATCTGATTGCTTTCTTGATGGAATTTTCAAGAAACGTGTCATTACATACGTCTCTTTGAATTCAGTTTCAAGAGTATCCGCAGGCAAGCTATTCAAGACTTCATATATTGAATTCACTGTTTGACAACCATTAACAATCTGCGGATTAGTAACTTCAAATGATCGCATTCCCTTATCCTGCTTATCACTTGTCATGTCTTCCACAATAATCGTAATGCCGTTGTTATAAAAGAAAAAATTCTTACGGTCGGCTTTATCGCTTAAAGTCCTAATAATCTGTTTATTTACGTTTCCAGTGTTGCCTAGATATTCTCGAATATTTTCATCAAACAAAGGATATCCGCACTTAATGGATTCCCTATACATTTCATATATAACCATAACAGGCGTAAGAACATATTTTGCATCGAGTGCTTGCGTGAGTTTATAAGCGTTATTATTAATCTGCAGTATTGTACCACGATTAATTGTCCTAATAGCAAAGCAAAAGCTCTTCTTATCTGTTATAGGCGCCATAAAATACTGTTCATGAATATCCTTTAAAGAAAAGATTTTTGCTATGTAGCGGCTGCTATTATCAGCGTTGAATTTTGCAATGCTGTCTTGAATTATTTTCTCCTTTGGGCTCTCGTTAGTCACATATATATGGAAATGGACTCGAAAATCTTCATCTTCATTGAACTTGTTATAAATGTCCTGGAGTTCCTTTGAACGAGTATACGTACCTTTTTCTAAAGCCCCGATAGACCGTGTCAAAAAATCGTCCAGTATATAGCCTTTTGTAATCTGTGTTGTCGTGTAGAACTTGTTTTGTATCAAATACAAGTCTTTCAAGTCCTCATGCCATACAAAGCAATCAATGCCCTTATCATTATAGTCAGTGATATGTTCTTCGATGAGTTCTTCCTCAACGGAGAAAAGCTTATCCAAAACCCAGAAATTAAAAGCCCACTCGTTGTCTTTTATATGATTCATATTGGGATATTTTTCCTGATATTCACTTATATCTTCTAATATCTGTTTTCTAAAATCTGACAAAACCTACCTCCCTTGTGTGACCGCATTACTAGCATTATAAATCATAACAACATTTTTATAAATACTACGAATCATACTTCAACTTCATCAAGTAATCACTAATTAAATTGATAACAGCATTATATTTCATTATCATTGCTTTTATCTTTGTAGTTATGCAAACACCTTCAATATACATTATTTTCCAATATCTGCGCCTTTCTATTACTGCCTATAAAGAATTCAATCTTCTATCAGGCTTTCATCTAACTGAGATAGTATATATGTATTATTGAGCCAGAAGCAATGCTTCGGATACTGCCTTCCGTCTGGTAGCTCATCGGTATCTCTCACGTTCTGGGCATGTGGCCTTACATGACTCACACGATTCTCTGATGCTTTCGGTAAATTCGTTGTGTTGTGCCCATTGATTCGCCTGACCTGAAGTCCTTCACGCAGCACAGCACATGTTCTCTCCCACACTTCGCGCACATCATTTTCAAGATCATCAATTGGAATGTTCCAAAACTGGCAGCCCTTTAAAATCAACATGTCATTTCTATCGAACTGGTATACAATGAACAAGAATCTCGTCTCACTCAAATACTCATGGAATGTTGATTCTTCCCAAGTTTCTTTGATGATTTCCTTATACTTCATCGCAGGGAACGACATGCTCTCTTTTATTTTGCCTGTATTCGTAAGGCGAATCGTTTTTAGTTGTATGCCTGCCTTTACGAATTCAGCTGCATTGTTCCCTTTGACGCCAAGCATTTTAAAGGCTAATATAGCCGTTACGTTCTTTGGCTTCTTACCTGTATCTATCGAGAATTCCTTGCACAATTCGTCCACAGACTTGCCCTTGTACATATCAATCTTTAATCTGACATATTCTTCAAATGATTCTGGTGACTCACCTTTGATTATAGACTCATATTTGGGTTTTCCCGGAACAATATAATTATTGAGAACATATGTCATATATGAATTCTTGAATGCAAATGCTCATGGCTTCGCCGGCATATCACTAAACGGTTGGCTGCGTCTGGCTTTCGAATCTGAAGCTTTTGTAGCCGCGCCTAAATATAATGTATCGCCCTCAGATAACTCATGTGCTTTACCTGCTTTGATTTTATCTATAATGACCTTAAAATCGTGTTTGATTATTGCCAAATCTTCTTGTGGCGGAGTGAACAATCTTGCATAGTTTATCCGATAGTCTAGTCTATTTGCTATTTCCTGTACATAAAGATAGTATACTAAGAGAATGAGTCTCGATTTGCTCCATAAATGGCTATTCTCAAACTCTTCTGCTATTACTTCGTCATAATTTATCATGGTAATGATGAGACGCTCTTTTGCGACCAAGCTACCATTTGATAATACTTTATATGGAGTGACCTTAAGCTCTACTCCTGCTTCTGGAAAATCTGGTCGTGATTCATCATTAGCAGGATAATGGAAGAACCGTTCCTCAATAAGATTTCCCAGACCGCCCTTTTGTTTTTTATCTGCACGGGCAGCATTATAGATAGCGCTATCACGAATAATAATTCGCTTGCTTCTATCATCTTCATCACATATCTGTCGAAATGTCTTCCCAATAAGTTTCTGAGCATATTTCTCAATACTTAAGGGATTTGTTTTATCATATGCTTCATCATATTTCATCTATGCGCCACCTCACATTCCAACGACTCAAGAACTGCTTCTTCGACCGTTTTAACGCAGCTTTCGAGGTTATCTTCTATATCCTTCTCCCAAAAATGCAGTACGTGCCAACCCATAGCTACGAGCATTCGGTCCTTTTCCCGATCCCTTTCAATATTTTCAGCTATTTTTTTAGTCCAGTATTTAGGATTGTTGCCTTTTTCAAGTTTTCCATGTAGCTTATCCCAGTCTTTACCATGCCAGAATTCACTATCACAGAATATTGCAATCTTATGCTTTGTAAGTGCTATATCTGGAGAACCAGGTATCTTCTTATAATTTTTGCGATATCTGTAGCCCTTGTGCCAGAGCGCTTTCCTAAGACTGATTTCTATAGATGTGTCCTTTCCGGAAATGTGGCTCATTGTCTTTCTTCTATTCTCAGAGACATTAATAAATACACGTTCTTCACTCTTCATAACGCATTAGCCATACCTGGTTTCATTAATAATTACTGGATATCATATTGTTTAACTATATACCTACAATAAGAGCAAGCGTCTATTTGATTAACTCATCAGTCTGATACACACTCTTTTTGCACTATTATATCAAAACATCTTATTAATAGAGCAAGACCACAGATTTTCTGTAGTCTTCAGCGGATGGGATTAAATACATCAGATATGAAAGGGCACCCTCATCTCTGTTGACCATACTATTTTACTACACATGCTGCCATTAATACAGTCTGTATGGTGGGGGCGTTTGCTTCGACGAGAATCTAATTAACATCTAATTGACTTTGGCAAATTCTTTTAGCCCTCCCAAGATGTCCCTCGTATATATAACTGTACGGGCCAAAGAAAGCCCCTTAAAAAAGAAAATC
>CADBME010000233.1 GCA_902795715.1 uncultured Lachnospiraceae bacterium
ATACACTATCTCCATATAATTCTTTTGCGATTCTTTCTTCAATGTTAATAGGTAGAGGATTTCCATACCAGCTTTCTGCTTTTGTATAGACTAGGTCTATAACTGTTTCTATCGATTTATCTATTTTTGGTGAGAAAGGAATTCCATTTGTATCAATAATTACTTCGTATTCCCCACATAAATCTGCTATTTTATTGGTGTTAGTGATGACCACCTCCCGGGCCAGGTCTTCACCCAGGTAATCGAACTCGGAAAGCATTTCCTCGGTGGTCCTGAAGTAAAGGGGTGCCTGGCGGTCGGCATCTTTAAATCCCTTGCCCGCCATGAGGATTCTCCGGTAAAGCTCGTCCTCGGGATTCAGAAAATGAACATCGCAGGTGGCTGCCACCGGTTTGCCGAATTTCTTTCCCAGATCCAGGATCCGCCGGTTATAATTCTGCAGATCTTCCCGGGTCCGGGCATCGAATCGGTCGCTTTCCAGCATGAATTCATTGTTGCCGATGGGCTGGATCTCCAGATAATCATAGAAATTCACAATATCAGCCAGCTCTTCATCGCTCTTTCCCCGGGCCACAGCCTGGAAAAGCTCCCCGGCCTCACAGGCCGATCCCAGGATCAGACCTTCCCGGTATTTTTCAATCAGACTCTCGGGAATCCGGGGCCTGCGGTTAAAGTAATCCAGATGGGAAGCCGACACCAGACGGTTGAGGTTGACCCGGCCTACATCGTTCTTAACCAGAATGATCCCGTGATAGGTCGGGGCCTTTTTGATCAGGTCGGGAGACACGGCTCCTTTCTCATTGAGCTCGGCCAGAGTGTTGACCCCCTGCTTGTGGAGCATGGCCACAAAGCGCAGGAAGACCTCGGCCGTCACCCGGGCATCGTCCACGGCCCTGTGGTGGTGTTCCTGCTTAATACCCAGATGCTTGCAGACCGTATTGAGCTTGAACTTGGACAGGTCCGTCAAAAGAAGTCTGGCCATCTGTACCGTATCGAGAACCGTAAAGGAAGGATGCAGGGAAAGATCCCTGGCCTTCCTCTCCACAAAGCTGACGTCAAAATCCGCATTGTGGGCCACAAGGGCACAGCCCTGGCAAAAATCCAGGAATTCCGGCAGAACCTTATCAATGGTATCCGCTCCCTCCACCATGGCATCATCTATACTGGTAAGCTCCGTAATCCTCAGGGGAATAGGCCTTTGAGGATCCACAAAAGTACTGAAATGGTCTACAATCTTTCCCCCGCTGATTTTTACGGCTCCAATCTCTATGATGGCATCATGGTCCGGAGAAAAACCGGTGGTCTCCAGGTCGAAAACCACATAATCATCCGAAAGGGTCTGGCCCTTATCACCGGTCACCAGCTTCTTTCTGTCATTGACAAAATAACCTTCCACACCGTATATGATCTTAAAAGGATCATCGGGTTTGATACAGTGGGCAGCAATAGGAAATGCCTGTAAAACACCATGGTCGGTGATGGCCAGGGCCTTGTGTCCCCAGGCCTTTGCCGTGGAGATGACCCGGCCGATGTCCACCACGCTGTCCATGTCGCTCATGACTGTGTGCAGGTGGAGCTCCACCCGTTTGTCCAGGCTCATGTCCATCCGCTTTCTGGTAAAATCCGGAATAGGTTTGATTCCGGATATGGAGGACAGGGAAATATCATGCTCAAAGAGGTCATTCATGGGATTTCCCTTAATCCTGTAGAAATTCCCCTTTCGAAATGCCTCCAGAAATTCGTAGGCTTCTTCCTTCTTAATAAAGACCTTACCCCGGATGGTATCGGTAAAGTCCGTGATGGAAAAGGTAATGAGGAGCCGTTCTCCCCGAATCTCCCGGGTCTCGATTCCCAGAATCTTCCCATGGACCACCACTGTGCCGATCTCACCCACGATTTCTTCGATGGGGACAATCTCCCCCTGGCAGTCCCTGCCGTAAATCAGGTCGGGATCCCTGGTCTTCTTGCGATAGGCCTGATTTCTGGCCCTCTCTTCATAGAAGCTGCTCGCCCCGTTCATGAAAGAGGAATTCCCTTTCCGGGATCCATTGGCCCCCTTGCCGGAAGAAGCATCCGATCCCTCCCCGGAGCCATTCTCACCTGTTTGTCCGGACTCTTCCAGGTTATCCAGGACCGAGTGGACTTCCAGCTTCAGTTTATGGTCTCTGGCCCGGTAGAAGGCCTTTTTGGCCTCATCGTTGAAGTCAAATCCCACTTCGACCTCAATCCCGAACCGATTTTTATAGAGATCTGTTAAATACTCCTTCAAACGTCCTGCCTTGTCTCTGGCGATAAAGGAGTCCTCTAAAAGCAGGGTCATGACCCGGCCCTCAAAACCCCAATCGGCATTTTTCAGGATACTGTATTCCACCCTGCCGATCTCCCGGACTTCCCCAAGGATACTTTCCCAGTATTCTTTGGTAATCCGGGTCAGGTCATATTTGGAGGAAAGCCGATAGGAATCCTCAATACGGACAAATAACCTGGCATTGCCGAAAAGCTCTTTTTTAAGGTCCAGGGCAATACGGTTCCAGCGCTTTCTGCTCACCAGGTGCTCACTGCAGACATAGATGGTCATTATCCTCTTCTCTTTTTGCAGGACCACCCGGTTTACAACGGTATGATGCAGTATAAAATCAAGAGAATCCGGAATAGTGAATTCCGGGAAAACCTCTGCAAAAGTCTGTCCCTTCAGCATATTTCCTCCTTTCTCCTGTCTAAATTAATCAAAAGACAGGGGACGATTGTCTGTCCCCTGTCTCCTTTCCCATTTTCTTTTCAAACAGAATCAATCAAGAAGAAAGTCCTTGAGCTTCCTGCTCCGACTGGGATGGCGAAGCTTCCTCAAAGCCTTGGCTTCAATCTGACGGATACGCTCTCTGGTCACATCGAACTCTCTTCCGACTTCCTCCAGGGTCCTCGTCTTGCCGTCATCGAGTCCGAAACGGAGCCGGATGACCTTTCTTTCTCTGTCGGTCAGAGAATCCATGGCGGTATCCAGTTCCTCTTTCAACATGGAAAAAGAAGCCGAATCCATGGGAGACAGGGAAGATTCATCCTTGATGAAATCACCCAGCTGACTGTCTTCCTCTTCTCCGATCGGTGAATCAAGAGAGACCGGATCCCGGGAGGTCTTGAGGATCTCGTCGATCTTGGCAACCGACATCCCCATTCTCTCCGCAATCTCCTCATTGGTAGGTTCTCTTCCCAGCTCCTGAAGAAGCATTCGGGATGTCCGGAGTGTCTTGTTGATGGTCTCCACCATATGAACCGGAACACGGATGGTCTTGGCCGTGTCGGCTATTCCCCTGGTAATGGCCTGACGGATCCACCAGGTGGAATAAGTGGAGAATTTATTTCCTTTTTTGTAATCAAATTTTTCTACGGCCTTCATGAGGCCCATGTTGCCTTCCTGGATCAGATCAAGGAAGGACATGCCCCGGCCTACGTACTTTTTGGCAATGCTGACAACCAGCCTGAGATTGGCCTCGATCAGCTGCTGACGTGCCTGCTCATCTCCTTTTTCGATTCGCTGGGCAAGGAAGACTTCCTCTTCCACCGTCAGGAGGGGAATATTTCCGATCTCCTTTAAGTACATACGTACCGGATCTTCCAGACTGACGCCTTCGAGAATATCGGTATCATCAATAACCTTAACTTCCTCATCCTCATCGTCAAGGAAATTTTCGTCCGCATCTTCGTCGCTGGTATTGAGGACATCCACACCCTGCTTCTCAAAATAATCGAGAATCCATTCGAACTTTTCCGCGGAAAGTTCCGAATTGGAAAATGCATCATTGATATCCTTATACTCCAGATAGTTCTTATTTTCATGGGCCTGCTTGAGCAGCTTCTCCATGATCTGGGTAAATTCAATACGGGACTGGTCCAGATTACCATAGTCCGGGCCTTCTTTTCCTGGGTCATCCTTCGCCGGGGCTTCCTGAACTTCCCCGGCCAGAAGTTCTTTGTTCTCTGTGCTTTCAGTCTGAACTGTGTGATCCATACTGTCCTCCTCCTTCTTGTACCTTGCGAAAAACAGCGTTATCTATCAATATTAACAGACTGTAATATTTATGTCAATAATTCTTTCATTATTCTCAGCACTTTTATCTGGCTGATCTCGATGTTTTTTATCATTGTCTTCCATGCTTTATCCGACTGATCCCGGGGCTTTATTTGATTTTTGCAACTTCATCAAGAGCTGCCCTCACTATCTTATCCATATCGTAGTAGCGATAGGTTCCCAGCCTGCCTCCGAAGATCACACCCTGCTCCTGATCGGCCAGCTGGCGGTAGCGGTCAGCCAGGCTTTCATTTTCCGGGTCATTGACCGGATAATAAGGCTCCATGCCGGGCTTCCACTCATCGGAATACTCTCTGGAAATCACCGTAACCGGCTGTTTGCCGAATTCAAAGTGCTTATGCTCGATAATCCGGGTGTAGGGGACTTCTTCGTCGGTATAGTTCACTACAGCATTGCCCTGGTAGTTTTCCATGGGCAAAAGCTCTGTCTCAAAGCGGACCGACCGGTACTGGAGAACACCCAGCTTATAGTCAAAGTAGGCATCCAGGGGTCCGGTGTAGACCGTGGTCCCGGCTATATCCGGATACTCTTTTCTGAATTCCATGTAATCCGTGTTGAGCAGGACATGGCTTCCCTCCAGCATCCGGCCCACTATGGCCGTGTAGCCGCCAATGGGAATGCCCTGATAGGGATCGTTAAAATAATTGTTGTCGTAGGTAAAGCGCAGAGGAAGCCTGCGGATGATGAAAGCCGGCAGGTCCTTGCAGTCTCTCCCCCACTGCTTCTTTGTATATCCCCGGATCAGCTTCTCATAGACATCCCGTCCCACCAGGGACAAAGCCTGCTCCTCCAGGTTGGCCGGTTCGCTAATCCCGGCTTCGGCGATCTGGGCATCAATGATTTCCCGGGCCTCTGCCGGGGTCCTGATACCCCAGAGCTTGCTGAAAGTATTCATGTTGAAGGGGAGATTGTAGAGTTCATCCCGCCAGATGGCTATGGGTGAGTTAACATAATGATTAAAGTCCGCAAACTGATGCATATAATCCCACACTTCCCGGTCTGAAGTATGGAAAATATGGGCTCCGTATTTGTGAACATGGATTCCCTTGACTTCTTCTGTATATATATTTCCACCTATGTGGTCCCTCTTATCGATCACCAGACATGAGGCACCCTTTTTTGTCATTTCGTAAGCAAATACTCCTCCGAAAAGACCGGCGCCTACAATGAGATAATCATATTTTTTCATACCGGTTTTTCTCCTTTCCCTCTATCAGATTACAGCTTCCCTTATGATTACAGTCCCAGAATCCTGCGGACTTCCCGGCACATTCCCTCTTTTGTGCAGACCGTATCGTGAAGAACGGGAGCCGACCGGATATCTTCGATAGCCTGGGGGATCTTCACACCGGAGATCCGCTCAAGCTCATCGACCAGTTCAAAGTCATCCCGGGAATCATAGGCAGGGTCAAGGGCATTCATGACACTCCGGGTAAACTTGTAGGGACTTGCAGTGGAAGCGATTACTGTCGTCCTCCCGTCCCCGGTCTCTTCCCTGTATTTCTGATAGACAGAGGATGCGACCGCCGTATGGGTATCCATCACATACCGGTCTTTTTCATAAACCCTCTTGATGGCTGCGGCCGTATCTTCTTCGCCGGCATAATTGCCATAGAAAACATCCAGCTTGTCCTTCATCTCCTCTGTAATCTTATAGACTCCCCTGGAGGCCAGGTCTGCCATAAGGGCCCTGTTCTTTTGGTCATCACAGCCTGCGATGGTATAGATCAGCCTCTCCAGATTGCTGGAGATCAGAATATCCATGGAAGGCGAAGAAGTGAGAATAAAGTCACGATTCTTATCATAGCAGCCTGTCCGGAAGAAATCATAGAGAACCTTGTTCTCATTGGAGGCACAGATCAGCCTGGCGATGGGTATTCCCATCTCCCTGGCATAGTAGGCGGCCAGGATATTTCCGAAATTGCCGGTGGGAACCACCACATTGATCTCCTCTCCTTCCTCAATCTCCTTGCGGGCCAGGAGGGTCACGTAGCTGTATACATAGTAGACGATCTGGGGAACCAGGCGTCCGATATTGATGGAATTGGCACTGGAGAACTGATAGCCGGCCTCATTCATTTCCCTGGCAAGGGCCGGATCGGAGAACATACTCTTTACTCCGTTCTGGGCATCATCAAAATTCCCCTCAATACCGATTACACTGGTATTGTCCCCTCTCTGGGTAACCATCTGCTTTTCCTGGATGGGGCTTACCCCGTGCTTGGGGTAGAAAACGATGATCTTTGTCCCCGGCACATCCGCAAAGCCGGCCAGAGCGGCCTTGCCTGTGTCGCCGCTGGTTGCTGTAAGAATCACAATCTCATTTTCCACATGATTCTTGCGGGCGCTTGTAGTCAGCAGATAGGGGAGAATGGAAAGAGCCATATCCTTAAAGGCGATCGTTGCCCCATGGAAAAGTTCCAGATAGAAAGCATCACTCTTTTTGGTCAGGGCCGCAATGGTCTCCACATCAAACTTACTGTCATAGGCATGATCGATGCAGTAACGAAGCTCTTCCTCCGAAAAGTCGGTCAAGAAAAGGCGCATCACTTCGTAGGCAATCTCCTGATAGGTCTTGTCCGTCAGCTGGGAAAGAGGGATGGAGAGTGCAGGGATCTCATCCGGGACAAATAATCCTCCCTGACCGGCCAGACCTTTGAGAATAGCCTGGGAAGCTGTTGCTGTTTCATTGTGGTCTCTTGTACTGCGATACAGAATATTCTTCATTCTATTTCTCCTCCATAAAAGCAAGCTGTTGCCTGTTATTGTCTGTATTTAATATCCTTTTTATTCTCTTTATTTATTTTCACCTTTATTTTCCCGGTCTTCTCCTGCGCAGATGGCGTATGGAAAGCCATATCATAAGCAGACTGAAAATAACCATCATGACAGCAGACATTTTATAAAAGACGTAGGAAAAGAGCCGGCTGTTGACATCGACTCCGATTCCCGCGCAAAAAGACTGGAACATGCCGCTGTCCCCAATGATATTGATCCGATAGCCCACATAGGAGGAAATCGGATTCAGTGACATCACCAGCATGGTCATGACTGTACCGGCATTGTACACCATATGGCCCGAACCTGCCAGTACATTTTCTGCTCCCATGATATTGAATCTCCCGTTAACCACCGCCACAAGCAGGTAGGTTCCGATAAAAAAGAATACTTCCATCAGCAGGGTCAGAAAGGCCGAGAAAAAGCCGTTTCGCCCGAAAACGCAGCAGCATGCGGTCAGGGCGGTGCTCCAGAGGGCGCACATAAGAATTTCAATTCCCAGTCTCACCACCTGAAATACCGTCACCCCGCTGTAAATAACCGAAATCAGCAGGATGGGCAGGCTGGACAGAAAGAGAAGCAGATTCACCATGACGACAAGGGCCATCCTTGAATTTATGATATGATTGCAGTATCCCGGCACCAGGGGAAAAGATTCCCTGTAGATTCCTTCCTGGTCACGGGCATAGAGACTCCAGGTCATGATGGTTCCCAGCAGAAGGGAACAGCCGATCTGGATGGTGGAAATGATGATAAACTGAAAGCGGGAAGTGGAAGGATCATAATAGTAACCTTCCAGATAGGATTGGGAATTCACCAGCATGATCATGATGGTAATCAGGGCAAGAATAGCATTATAAAAAATGACCATCAAAGACAGGCGGGCCCCCCGCCCTTCCCGCAAAAATTCTATTTTTAAAAGCGGATTCAACATGACATTCTATCCTCTGAACATTTCATTGATTCTGATCCGGTCTCTGGTGTAGCTCTGAACCAGGACGCCTGCACCAACAAGTCTGGTCAGGAGGTCAGCTTCCTCTCTTTCCTCGCCCCGGTAGCGGAAAATGATCTCGTTTTCCTTGACGGTAACCCGGTCGACCAGGGATTCCTTCTTAAGGACCGCCAGGGCTTCATTCATCCCCGACAATATCTTCATGGTAACGGGGCTTTTGCGAAGTAGGTTCTCATAAACCTCCTCGACCTGGCCGTACATGCTGGTTTTCCCGTCTTCGATGACGGCAATATCTGTGATAAATCCCAGAAGATCCGGGTACATTTCCGTATTGAGGACCATGGAAACACCCTTCTCATGAAGATCCAGGAGAATATTGACAATCCCGGCTCTCCCTTCCGCATCCAGGCCGGAAAACGGCTGATTGAGGAAGAGCAGGTCCGGCTGGTGCAAAATAGCAGTCCCAAGGGAAAAGAGAGGCATAGAATCTGCAGGAATATCTTCCACAAAAAGATCTCCGTAGTCTTCCAGGGACAAAAGAGACAGCACTTCCTCGATTCTCTTTCGCCGGTTGCGGCCCCGGATCCTGTAAAGGGATAAAATCATCTCATAATACTCATAAACCTTGATATCATGATAATTTCCGGGAAGCCCGGTCATATATCCGATAGAGGAGTACAATTGCTCCGGGACCTCGAAAACATCCATGCCGCCGATCAGGACCCGGCCGGAATCCGGTTTCCGGTTGCCGGTCCCCACTTCCATGAGGAGGGATCTGGCCCTGTGGTCTCCACCGACAAGGCAGAGTATGGCCCCGTCCGGCACCTTCAGACTCAGGTCGTCGATATATAGTTCCTTTTTTTCTATTAGTGATATATTCTGGTATTCGAGCATAGTCCCATTACTCCCGGGCTTAAAGCTTACGTGACTGCATCAGGGCAGGGGCTCTGACATCTGTGCCGAGATGACCGGCGTATTTCCCATATCCTGGTCTTCCGGCAGCCGGTAAGTCAGAATCATGACATTCTGGTCGGAAAGATAATCTTCAAGGGCTTTCCCCTCCAGCATATCATCCCAGTTTTTCAGGATCACATCATCCTTGCCTGTCCTGTAGTTGTAAGCGCGAATGGTCCCTTTAAAGCTGTCCCGGTTCCGGCAGAGTCCCACAAGCTCCCTGTTCCGGTCAAACTGATAAGTGGCTTTGGTTTTATTGGCTTCGAGGGTGTCATGGATCAGCATTCCCTCCTCGTCACTTCGAAGGCAGGAAGCATTGATATTGGTAATGGTATCGACAGGGCTTTTGCCTTTTTTATTTTCCTCTCCCTGGGGATCCGGAATATGGATCACATCGAGGGCAATCTGATTCTTCAGCCCGTTCCCGCCGGTAAGAATCTCCGAGTCCACATCATAGGTGACTCCGGCCAGTATAGTCTCGTTGAGCCGGTTGCTGTCCTTCATCCAGGACTTTTCGATATACATGAGGACATTGGCAAGGACCGATTCATCATCGGGAGTCGACACATAGGAAAACTCATCCTCCTCATAATTGCTCAGACACCGGACCTGTCTGCGGTCTATGGCAGCTACTTCACCGGCG
>CADBME010000234.1 GCA_902795715.1 uncultured Lachnospiraceae bacterium
TCCACACCGGAATCCGTAAAATGAATAAGCTGGGCATCGATCTCTTCCTTGAGGCTGAAATTCACCTGAACCGGTGCAGCCGGTTCTACCTCTTCCTGGCCTCTTGCAAATCCCATATCAAAGAAGCGGGATTTGCTAAAATCTTTGATTCCCAGCTTCTTACTGGCCAATTCTTTATATTTCTTTACATCCCGAACCTTCTTTACATAAAAACGGGCATCTCTGGGAATCCGGGCATCCTCCCCAACCGTCACCTGGACCTCATAGTCATCTCCCTTGAGAGTGAAGGTTCCGGTCAGCCAAGAGCCCTCCTGTCCCTGTGTATCTTCTTGTTTATCCGTAGCATCTTCGTCCCCGCCCGTATTGTTCTCCGGCTTATCTTTTTCATCATTGTCCCGGGGATTCAGGCCATCTTCATTTTCATTCCCTTCTTCCGGGTTCAGGCTGTCAACCTTTCCTTCCCCATCCTCCGGATTCCGGCTGTCATTTTTGTCTTTTGAATCCGTGGAATCTGTAGTCCCGGTATCACTCTTTCCGCTTTCCGGATCCTGGCTGTCATTTTTGTCTTTTGAATCTGTGGAGTCCGGACTGCCGCCATTGTCTTTTCCGCTCTCCGGATTCCGGCTGTCATTCTTGTCTTCAGGGTCTGCAGAATCCAGGCTGCCCCCATTGTCTTTTCCGCCCTCTATGCCATTTTCAGGCTCTGCGTTTCCATAAAGAGTCCCCCGGCCGCGGCCGTTAATCTTTCCTCCCTCAAGTCGGATTCCATCCATCTTATCTGAAGTCTTTTTGTCCATGCTGATGGCCGGGAGGATCATGGCATAGCTGGCAATAAATACGATGATGGCAGCAGCCACCATGAAATAAAGGCGGGAGCGGCTTCTTTTCTTTGTGAAATCTTCCCTTCTATTCATTTGATCTATCCTTTTTTTCAGACGATTCATGAAGCCACCTGCCTTTCCTATGCAAACAGAATTATGGGCATGCAGTAAATACAGTTTTCCCTTATAGTTTTAAATTATAGTACACAAAACGTCATCATAGCCAACAAAAAATCAGCTTTTCAAAGGTATTTCCCTGATTCTGTATTATTTACACAGGGAAAAGTTTGTGGTAAAATACATCGGCAAATGTCTTGCCGTCCTTCACGTAGACGGACCGGCAGGCAGCCATGTTTACTTAGAGAAGCAAATCCGGCTGCGGAGGTGGATGTCCACATGATCTTAGCTTGTCAGAAAATATCCAAATCCTTTGGAGACCATGATGTGTTGAAAGAGGTCGATTTTATTATAAATGAAGGTGAAAAAGCCGCCTTGATCGGTAGCAACGGAGCAGGTAAAACCACTCTTTTCCGTATCATTGCCGGTGAGTACGAGCCGGACCAGGGACAGGTCGTCAGCCAGAAGGGACTGTCCATCGGATATCTTCCCCAGGTGATCCAGGTAGAATCCCGGAGAACCATATACGAAGAAATGCTGGATGCCCTTCAGGATATCATCCGCATGGAGTCTGAAATCCGCCGTCTGGAAAAGGAAATCAGTCAGAAAAGCGGAGCCGGGCTGGAAGAAGCCATGGCCCGTTACAGCCGTCTTACCGAACGTTTTGAGAAAGAGGAAGGCTATGCCTGGCGCAGCCATATCACCGGAGTTCTCAAAGGCCTGGGATTTGAGGAAAAGGACTTCGATACCCCCATCCAGACACTGTCCGGCGGTCAGAAAACCCGGGTCGCTCTGGGAAGGATCCTTCTCCTCCATCCGGACCTGATTCTTTTAGATGAGCCTACCAATCATCTGGATGTTGAATCCATACAGTGGCTGGAGTCTTTTCTTATGAATTACAGATCTTCCGTTCTGATCATCTCCCACGACCGCTTTTTCCTGGACAAAGTGGTGAGCAAGGTGATCGAGATTGAAAATAGCCAAAGCCTTGTCTTTCATGGAAATTATAGCGCATTTGCCGAAAAAAAGAAAGCAAAGAGAGACGCTCAGATGCGTCTCTATGTAAACCAGCAGGCCAAGATCCACCATCAGGAAGAGGTCATCACAAAACTTAGGTCATTTAACCGTGAAAAATCCATTCGAAGGGCGGAAAGCAGAGAAAAAATGCTCGCCAAACTGGAGACGGTGGAAAAGCCGGTGGAGCTCAACAATAAAATGAGAATCACCCTCACGCCGGAAGTCATCAGCGGCAATGACGTTCTCTCTTTGGAAAACCTGTCCAAATCCTTCGGAGATAAGCAATTATTCCGAAACCTGAATGTGAAAATCTTCCGCGGGGAAAAAGTAGCTCTTCTTGGAGCTAACGGTACCGGGAAAACGACCCTGCTTAAAATAATCAACCGCTATCTCCGGCCGGATTCCGGAAAAATCCGCTACGGATCCAAACTATCCATAGGCTACTACGATCAGGAGCAGCATATTCTGAATGATGCCAATACCATTTTCGATGAGATTTCGGATGCCTATCCCAAATTGACCAACACCAGGATCCGTAATGTCCTGGCTGCTTTTCTCTTTACCGGAGAGGATGTCTTTAAAAACATAGGCACCCTGTCAGGTGGGGAAAAGGGAAGGGTCTCTCTGGCCAAACTGATGCTTTCCAATGCCAATTTCATTATTCTTGACGAGCCCACCAACCATCTGGATATTCCATCCCGGGAGATTCTGGAGGATGCCATCAACAATTATGAAGGTACCATCCTCTACGTATCCCACGACCGCTATTTCATAAAAAGAACCGCAACCAGGATTTTAGACCTGTCACAGGAAGGAATGGTCAATTACAAGGGTGGATATGATTATTATCTGGAACAGAAAGCCGCAGGTAATGTGGAAGCTGACAGCGACAATCTCCTTGCCGGAAATCTCTCAGACCAATCCGGGGAAGGCAGCCCAGCCCAGGCCGGTTCAAAGGAAGAATGGATGCGGTCCAGGGAAGAAGCAGCCAGAAAGAGGAAACACGCCAACGATCTGAAAAGAACCGAAAACAAAATCACAAAGCTTGAAGAGGAATGTGACCAGATCAAAGAGGAGCTTGCTCTTCCGGAAAATGTCACCAACCCGGAAGTCCTCATGGACCTGTCTGCCCGCCTGGAATCTGCCGAAGAAGAGCTGCTGGCCCTATATGAAAAATGGGAAGAGCTTTCATCAACAGAATAAATAAAAACCGGCAAAGCCTGCCCCACGAAAACTGTTTCAAGGGAGAGGGATTTGCCGGTTTTTTATGTCTCATTTTATGGCTCAAATGGGAGAAAGTCTTATTCTTCCGCCTTTTTCATTCTTCTATTTCGCTGTCCCTCTATCCAATCCGGCCCCGGACCGGATCATTGGGACAGTTAGCTGTCCTTTTTATCTTTATCCGACTTTTCCGCAGAGGCTTTTTGTCCGATCTTGCTCTCAGTCCCGGAAAGAAGTCTTCCCACATTGGCCCGGTGCCGGTAGATGGAAAAGATCGGGAAGAGAACGGAAAAGAGGATCAGCTGCCACTTGGGATGGAAAATGGCCATCTCGATTACGATGGCGGCTGAATAGGTCATGGAAGCCAGGGATACATACCGGGTAAGCAGGACAACCGCCAGGAAAACAAGGATGCAGCAGCATCCCATTCTCCAGTCATATGCCATCATAACGGCACCGGTGGTAGCGGATCCTTTTCCACCTTTAAACTTGAGATTTACCGGGTAATTATGTCCGATCACAGCCGCAAATCCCATTACCAGCAGAATCATATCTCTGTGAAGGCTCCCCTGTGCCAGTCCCAGTTTAGGGATGAGAAGATACTTTACAAGCATCATGGGAATAAATGCCTTCAACGTATCTCCCAGCAAAGTCAGGAGTCCGTATTTCCATCCAAAGACCCGCAGCATATTGGTGCTGCCGGAATTGTGACTGCCATAATCCCGGACATCCTTGCCCAGCATCATTTTTGATATGTAATAACCACTCTCAAAACATCCGCATAAGTATCCGATGACGATCACCAGCAAATAATAACCAAGCATGATCATTTCTCCTTTCTTTCACGGTATAGGAACCGCAGAGGCGTTCCCCGGAATCCGAAGGTGCTACGTATCTGATTTTCTATGTATCTGGTATATGAAAAATGTGTCAGCTTCTTATCATTGACAAACATGACAAAGGTAGGTGGTTTGACCGACACCTGGGTGATATAGTAGATGCGAAGACGCTTTCCCTTATCGGAAGGCGGCTGCTTCATGGCTGTAGCCTCCATGAGGATCTCGTTGAGAACCCCGGTCTGAATCCGGAGGGCACAGTTGTCAATGACTGCGTCGATTACATCAAAGAGTTTGGGAAGGCGCTGACCTGTTTTAGCCGAAATAAAAATAAGTTCGGCATAAGGCATATAGGACAATTTCTGCCATATCTTTTCCGAGAATTCCTTCATGGTATGATTGTCCTTCTCCACCAGATCCCATTTGTTCACGGCAATGATAACTCCCTTGCCTCTTTCATGGGCAATGCCTGCAATCTTGGCATCCTGTTCGGTAACCCCTTCTGTCGCGTCAATCAGAAGAATGGCCACATCACACCTCTCCACGGCTGTCACTGTACGGATAACGGAAAATCTTTCCAGTTCTTCCTTGACCTTGCTTTTTCTCCGAAGACCCGCCGTGTCGATAAAAACATACTCTTTTCCATTGCGGACCACCGTCGTATCAATGGCATCTCTTGTCGTACCCGCGATCGGGGAGACAATAACCCGGTCCTCACCCAACAGTTTGTTAATGATCGACGACTTTCCTACATTGGGCTTACCGATTACGGCAATCCTTGGGCGGTCGTCTTCCTCTTCCTCCAGGTCCTCCGGCCGGAACCGGCTTACAACCTCATCCAGCATATCGCCGATACCCAGCTTACCGGCTGCAGAGATAGGAATAGGATCTCCCAGTCCCAGATTATAAAACTCATATACATCCGGCATGAACTTCTCGAAACTGTCCACCTTATTGACAATCAATAAAACCGGCTTGCCGGACTTTCTCAGCATATCCGCAACTTTGTAATCTGCATCTACCAGCCCCTGTCTCACATCCGTCAGAAAGAGAATGACCTCTGCTGTCATAATGGCAGTCTCCGCCTGCTCTCTCATCCTGGAAAGGATCAGATCGTCCGTCTCCGGCTCGATTCCCCCGGTATCCACCAGGGTAAACTGATAGTTAAGCCAGTTTACATCTGCGTAAATCCGGTCCCGGGTTACCCCGGGAGTATCCTCCACAATGGAAATCCGGCTTCCGGCCAAAGCATTAAAAAGGGTTGACTTTCCGACATTGGGCCGGCCGACAACCGCTACTACAGGTTTACTCATTCTATCCTCCATCACCTGTCTTCAGGTGCTTTTATTCATCACCCGTCTTCAGGCGCTATTGCTTTTCATTACCTGTCTTCAGGCACTGTTTTCCTTCATCCGTCTTTACAGTTCATACTTGCCGGTTCTCCTGGAAACCCCTGTCATCTCATCGGTTTCCGGCCCGCCATCGTCCATGGAAGGACATGGCCCGGGGCATTTTTCCCCGAGAATTCCGTCTACGAAAGATCTTCCCTCTGATTGTATAATATTCACCGCTACTTGTAAAGAATGCGAAATCTGTGAAAGGGAAGTATCATCCAAAAGAATCTCTTCACCGGATTTGAGGACGTTTTCCGGGAGAAGAAGCTCTTCTCCCAGGTCCTGGTCTATGAGCTGGGAAATAATATCTACACCGGTAAGAAGTCCCGACACGGTGATTCTCTCACCAAAGTAATCGTTGCGTATGGGATATACCAGAACCCTGACTCCGGGATATTTCTCTTCCACCCGGTCGGCCAGCATCCGGATAGTGGGATAAGCCAGAAGGCCTGTAGCGATGGAAACTTTCCGGCTTCTTAAAGCTTTTTCCGGGCAATCCTCCGCTCTCTTTGCCTCTTTTTCCTGTCCTGAACCGACTTGCGCGTCATCCCCTGGTCTGACGACTGGCAGGGTATATATACTGGCCGATTTCCGGCCCCCGGACGGACAGGCCAGACATTCAGACACTTCATCGATCAGCAGTCTCATCATGCCCACTCCGTTCTCCAGCTGACCATAACCTTCATAGTATTGCTCCGGCGGAAAATCCTCACCGGCAAGAATAAACCATTCATCACTGGCGTGAACAAAAGCGGTGCCATATCGGTCTCTCAGCCTATCCTGCCAGCGCTGAATCTGATCGAGAACCTTCTTTGCATCCTCTCGGTCAAATGGTTCAAGAGGAGCAAGCTGCTCCCGATAACGGGTAAGTCCGACCGGAACCACGGAAAGGCTCTCCATATAGGGAAGGAATCCGGAAAGATCTTCAATGGTACGCGAAAGCTCTTTCCCATCGTTGATCCCCTTACAGAGAACAATCTGGCTGTTCATGCGGATCCCTGCATCGTAAAACATACGGATCTTATCCAGGATATCACCTGCAAAACGGTTGTTGAGCATCCGGCATCGCAGATCCGGATTGCTGGTATGAACCGAAATATTGATAGGTGACAATCGGTAGCGGATCAATCTCCTGATATCTTCAATTCCCATATTGGTCAGCGTAATATAATTTCCCTGGAGGAAGGACAATCTGGAATCATCATCCTTAAAATACAGACTTTCTCTCATCCCGGGCGGAAGCTGATCGATAAAACAAAAAATACACCGATTGGAACAGGAGTGATATTCATCCATCAGGGAAGACCCGAAAACAATCCCCAGGTCTTCATCCTCATCCTTCTCAATCTCCAGAAGGCAGTTCTCTCCGTCCCGGGTCAGAATCTCCAGTTCCACATAATCGGACTCCATATGATAATGATAGTCAAAAATATCTTCTATTGTCTGTCCGTTTACGGATACAAGAGCATCACCCGGTTCCAGCCCCATTTCCCAGGCTATACTGTCCGGTTTAACCTGTTCGATCCGGTGTATATGGTCTTTCACTTTCCTATCTCCATTGTTTTGCTTTTACTCAATGAAATCAAATGCATTTTTAATCCAATGGCACTCATATCCGTCATTTCCGGGGCTGACCTCAATCACATCAAAACGTACGGGCCGGTCCTCAGGAATCCGATGTCTCATCCGGTATTGATTAAAAGTGCGGCAGATCTTCATGATCTTGCGATAGTCCACCGATTCGGCCGGCATGCCGGAAGTAGTCTTCTTCCTGCTTTTAACCTCCACCACGATCAGGTATTTCCCATCCTGTCCCAGCAGATCAATCTCGCCATACCGGCTTCTGAAATTTCTTTCCCTTATTCGGACTCCCCGGTCCTCCAGATAAGCAGCTGCGGCATCTTCACCCCGGGACCCGAATTCTTTTCTGCCATCCATTCTTTTCACTCCTGTCAGGTTCTCTTGGGCTATTCTCCGCCGCCGACAATCCCTCCGATAAAGGATCGTCTGTGTATGGGACAGGGTCCCCGCTCTCTCAGAGCATCCATATGCTCTTTGGAACCGTATCCCTTGTTGGATGCAAAACCATAGCCGGGAAAAATCCTGTCATAGTCCACCATCATCCTGTCCCGGTAAACTTTGGCCATGATACTGGCTGCCCCTATGGAAATACTCTTGGCATCCCCCTTGATAATAGGAACCTGAGGGATCCGGATTCCCGGTATGGTCACCGCATCATTGAGAAGGAGACCCGGTTTAACCGACAAGGAGGCAATGGCATCCCTCATGGCTTCATAAGTGGCATTCAGAATATTGATCTCATCGATTCTGGCGGGGGAAACCACACCAAAGCCTACTGACACGGCTTCCTTCTCTATGATTTGGTAAAGCTCCTCCCTCTTAGCGGCTGTCAGCTTCTTGGAATCGTTGATATAGAGAATCCTGCATCCGGGAGGAAGGATGACCGCACCGGCCACCACCGGGCCCGCCAGGGGACCCCGTCCTACCTCATCGATGCCACAGATCAGATCACAGTCGCCGTATTTCTTCTCGTAATAACAGAGTTTTTCAATCCGGTCTTTCTCTTTTTTCAGCTTTTCAATTCTCTTTTTCCCTGATTCCACCAGCTTCTGAACACCTTTTCTTGGATCATCCCCATAGCTGTTCAAAAGTCTGCCCAGATCTTCAATCCTGGTATTTTTAAATTCTTCCGAAATCTCAGTAATACTTTTCATTGGTCCCTGATTTCCTTATTGTGTTCAGAACCCTCCTTGGAGTCATGAATAATGATTCAGCTGCCTTTTATGCTGCATTTAATCTATTTAATCCACTGAGCCGAACTGGTTCAGGGGCCATATCCGAATCCAGACCTTTCCCACTATCTCGTCCTTGCTTACCGGGCCGACCTCCAGGTAACGGCTGTCATAGCTTACCGGACGGTTATCTCCCAGGCAGAAGTATTCATCTTTCCCCAGAGTCAGAGGAAATTCCTGCTCTTCCGGATCCTCGGTCAAACCATCAATCGAATAGATGTCAGCCGTCAGCTCCTTCCCGTTGATGTAAACTTTTTCATCCCGAATATCCACCGTCTCACCGGGAAGACCGATTACTCTCTTAATATAAAAAGGACGGTCCTTATTCTTGTCGCTGTCACTCGCTTCTTCATCCAGCATATCCCATTCATCCGCCGGTCCGGGGAAAATCACAATATCAAAGCGCTTGGGAGATGTAAAACGATAGGAGATCTTATCCATAATCAGACTCTGTCCATTGGCAAGTGTCGGATCCATGGAATCACCATTGACCACCGTTCTCTGCCCTATGAAAGTTATGATCAGATAAACCAGAGCAAAGACTACAGCTAAATAGATAATATTTTCAATCATATCTTTCCTTTTTTGGGAAGATAGAGAGACCTCCTCTTCTGAAGGCTGAGAATCCCTTTTCTTCTCGTCAGATGACTGAAGGTTGGAAATGTTTTCATCCATTTTTTTGTTTTTCTTTCCCATCTTATTCTCCTTCCGTAAAAGAGGCCGGGCTTTCCAGGGAAATCCTTGCAAGCCTCACTGCCCGGAAATCATCCAGAATCAGCCTGGCCGCTTTGTCGAAGTCAGGCTGACCGCCCTTCATAAGACATCCGCGGACATGGCAGATCTCTTCAATGATTTCATGGCTGCTTTTTTCTTCATCAATCCCGTATCGGTCCGACAAGACACCAGGATAGCCGCCTTTCATATAGTCAATAAGACTTGCCGCCATTTCCGATGCGTTGACAATCTCATCCCGGATGGATCCGATGATGGCCAGTTTCAATCCGATTGCCTGGTCTTCAAATTTAGGCCAGAGAATTCCTGGTGTATCCAGGAGTTCCACATCCTTATTGATCTTTATCCATTGTTTTCCCTTGGTCACCCCGGGTTTATTTCCGGTTTTGGTGCTGGCCCTGCCGGCAAAAGAATTGATAAATGTGGATTTTCCCACATTGGGAATACCGGCAACCATGGCACGGATTGGCCGGTTCAGGATACCTCTTTTGCGGTCTCTCTCTTTCTTTTCTTTGCAGGCTGTCTGAATCAGCCTCTTTACTTCTTTTATTCCATTATTTTTGCTGGAATCCAGGCTGCAGACAAAGAATCCTTTTTCTTTATAGTACTCTTCCCACTCTTTTGTTGTGGCCGGATCTGCCATATCCGATTTGTTCAGCAGGATCAGACGGTACTTTCCCTGAGCCAGCTGGTCGATATCCGGATTCTTGCTGCTGACGGGAATCCGGGCATCCACCAATTCCACAACGATGTCGATCAGTTTTATATTCTCCTGCATCATCCGCCGGGCTTTTGTCATATGCCCCGGATACCACTGATACTGCATGCTTGTCTCCTTCTATCTTTTCCCTTTTCGAAGAATAAAGGCTGCCTTCCCGGCAAACTGCTCTCTTTTTATGTTTCCGATATTTGCTACCCTTGAATCTTCGCTGTTATTGTAATTGTCCCCAATCACAAAGTATTCATCCTCTCCCAGCTTGATCTCGTAAGCTGCCAGACCGGCAGAAAGGATACTCTCATCAAATCCCGACTGCTCTTTTCCATTGATAAAGAGCCGGCCATCCCTGATCTGAACACTCTCTCCGGGAAGACCCACCACACGTTTTAAGGTATAGTGGACTGAGCTTCCATTTTCCAGTTCCAGTATGGCTGCATCCTGTCGGTCTGGATCATGAAAATGATAATCCAGCTTATTCATCAGAATCATGTCGCCGTCATAATAGGCCGGCTGCATGGAATTTCCATGGACCGTAATCACCTCCAGGCAGAAATGGACAAGAATCCATGCCAGCAGGATGGCTCCGGTAACCGCTCCGACCCATATGGCAATCTTTTGAAACATGCGGTTTCTTCGCTCAATATATCGATAGTTTTTCAAAACAACCCCCTTTATACAGGACAAATCCATCTCTTTGCTTTTTATGCCGGGGCAAGCATGAGCGGAATCGTTTTGACGATTTTACGTGACTTGCACAAGGCACTTGTGCGTCTTCCCCTGCCCACTGCAGGCACTAATCCACCGGCAACATGGCATTGCAGGCTAAGGAGTCTGTGATGGGCCGCGGGCTTCATCATATGGAAAAACAGGGCAAGTATCTGCATACTCGCCCCGGGGTTATCTGATATCATTAATTATTTTACTAACTCTTTAACCTTAGCACGTTTACCGATTCTGTCACGGAGATAGAAGAGTTTTGCTCTGCGGACCTTACCTCTTCTGACTACCTCGATCTTTGTCACGATCGGGGAATGTAAGGGCCATGTCTTCTCAACGCCGGTACCATTGGAGAACTTACGAACTGTAAA
>CADBME010000235.1 GCA_902795715.1 uncultured Lachnospiraceae bacterium
ATCATATACCGGGATATGAAACCTTCAAACATTATGATCAAGGAAGACGGAAAACTGATGCTGATTGATTTCGGAACGGCCAGAGAGTATTCAGAGACCGGGTCAGGGGATACCCTTTGTCTGGGAACCAGAGGATATGCAGCCCCGGAGCAGTACGGGGGGAGTGGACAATCCGATGTGAGGACAGACATCTACGGGCTGGGTGTTACCTTGTATCATCTTCTGACAGGAAGAGACCCCTCTAAGCCTCCCTATGCCATCCTTCCGGTCAGACAGCTGATACCTCATGTATCGCCGGGAATGGAAGCGGTGATTGCCAGGTCTACCAATCCGGATCCGGCAGACCGATTTTCCGATATGGAAGATCTTGCCTACAGTCTTTGCCATGTCGAAGAGGCCGGAAAGGATTTCCTTCGAAAAGAAAAAAGAAAAATGATGGCAGCGGCTCTGCTCTGGGGAGCAGCACTTTTGTCTTTTCTTGTCGGGGCATTTCTGAGCCGGGCAGAAAGCAATTGCAGGAAATCTCTGGTGGATTACTATATCAGACAGGCCTCCTGTGCACAGGAAGAAAAGGAGAGATATCAATGGTTTTCTACCGCCCTTATGGCCATGCCGGACCAGGCCCTGCTTTACCAGGCTATTTTAGACTCCTATTGGAAAGAAGGAGACTTTGGCAGCCGGGAGGAAGCCTCCGTGATCAGTCTGACCAGTCAGCAGACTGAGGGAGGGACCTGTCTGGATCTGTTCAGGAAAAAGGATGTCAGAGCATACTGTGACTTCTGCTATTCGGTGGGCCTGGCCTGTTTTTTTGACCTGGGCGGGAGAAGAGGAAAGTGCGAAGCACGGCCATGGTTTGCCGCAGTGGAGAAGTATGGGGGCCCGGGATTTGACCGGGGCAAGAAGGAACGGGCCATCCTCTATGGCAGAATATCCGACTATTATAGAGAATATATAGATAAGGGTGATCGGACCGGAGAGACCGAAAAGAGTTACTCCAGACTCTTCGCTATTCTTCAGGAACTCAATGAGATTGATATCACAGCGGAGGATGACGATGCGAAAATTGCAGCAGCTTTCTATATTTCCAAAGAAGTACTGATGGAAATCGTCAGTTATGCCGACCGCTTTGCCAAGGAGGAGATTCCTGTAGGGAGGATGAGAAGTCAGATTCGGCGTATCAGCAGGGCTCCTTCTTTGAAAGGCCGGTCCAGAGCGGATATCTTCAAACTGCGCCGGCCCGGCAAAGATTACAGACAGATCAGTGATTTGATAGAAGATGCAGAAAGGAAGTTGGATATGGAAGTCAGAAAGGAGGACAGGTCTTGCACACAGAATTTGAAAAACAGATGGACCAGGCAATTATTCTTCTTGTCCGGGCAAAAAGTTGGTGCATGAGGATAGGGGCTTTATTTTTTCTTCTGGGTATAGTCTGGTTTATTGCCGGCCGGGTATACCGGTCCCTTGATATCCTGTCAGGATTAAAAAGATCAAGAGAATGGAAGAAGATAAAAAAAGGGCTGATGCTTGTCTTTTTGACGGGAATCATCGGAGGATGCGGGGCATTGATCCTGGCTCCCGTCTCCCTCCTGGCGGCTGACGAAGATGAGTCAGGCGGTGAGGAAGATCCCTCTCCCTTTATTGTGCAGGCTTTTGAAGTGGAAGCCCTCGAGGGGGGAATCTATACTGATGATACTCTGTATGCAGACGGTCCCGTCCGGGCAAGCCTGATTTTCTCTGATAACAATCCCGACCCGGAGTCGATTCGGATCCGGATGATTCCTCTGGATTCGACAGCCCTGCACTCCGTTCGGGCAAGTGAGAACGAAGATGAGAGCGGGGCTATTCTTCTCCCTGCTTTTTACTATAATCAGATCGATGAAAATAAATATGAAGTAGGGGTCAATCTCTCCCAAGAAGGACGATGGAAGTGTACTTTCTACTGTGAAGATCTTGCAGGAAATGCTCTGACAGGAGTGCGGGATGGGGATAGCCGGGAATTTGTAATAGATACCAGGTCTCCACAGCTTGAAGTCACCTATAATAAAAGTGTCCGAATAACAGAAAAGCCCCTGACTCCCGGAAGAGTCAATGAGAAATTCCGGATGGATATGACCGATATAGAATCATCCGAAGGGGAAGTCTTTTTTGAGGCGGATTCTTCCCTGGCCATAATCACTATCCGTGAGGAAAACTTTATTCCGGATAATGCATCCATCACCATAAAGAAAGCAGGCCGGGAAAAGGAAGGAGACCTGGAGACCTGTGAGGAAGCTGTGGCAGAAGAGGACTATTTTCTGGTGGAAGAGTGGGTACGCATATCAGAAAATGAGTATCGCACAAAAATTGATTTTTCTAAGCAGGGACACTACAAAATAAAGATCAGCTGTCCGGATGCTGCCGGCCATTGCCTGACTGCCGGCCGGGATGCCGGGACGGCCGCCTGCATGGATCAGGGTGATTACCATAGTCCTCTGCTTACTCTGGATCGCACGGATCCCGAGCTGATCTGCAGGATTTCCGACAGAAAAAACGAAGACGCACCGGTAATTCATCTTGAAATCCTGGAGGAGAATTTTCATCCTGAACTGATCCGGCTGACTGATCTCATGACGGACGCGGATAAAGAGAGTATGGGTCAATTGTCCTTGCAGGATTACAGGCTTGAATGGAAGTCTCTTGCCGGGAAGAAGGGACTCTGCTATAGTGCTGATTTAACCGTAGAGGAAGAGGCCAATCACAAGATGGAAGTAAGGGTCAGCGACCCGTCCGGCAATAAGAGTAAAGACAGAAAACTGTCTTTTACCTATGACAAGACTCCCCCTGTCATCAGCTACACCGGCATGGATAATGAAAGCGGAGATATTCTCTTTGTCTACAGGCGGGAAGGGCAGGAGGATGAGAAAGTATTCTATCATCCCTATGGGTCTTATGCCTATTTCCATCAAGGTAAAATTACTGTGTGTGTGACAGCAGAAGACAGAGTGAGCGGTGTCGGCAAAATCACTTGCCGATTCCGAGGCAGGGGTTGGAAAAGAGAGACTTCTGAGATTGAGATGGAAGACCGGGATTCCGATGAAGAAATTCAGATCCTTCCTTCCCCGGATGGAGAAGTCAGGACGAAACTGACCGGATATGCTGCAGTAAGCAGGGAGAATTTTAAAGGGACTGTGAAAATCAGCGCGGTTGATCTTTGCCGGAATACAGGCGAGGAAATCAGCTGCCTGGGGATGATCAGTGAGTCGGAAGACCTTCACAAAAAGACCGGTGGTATTGACTTTGAATTGCCGGATCCGGACCGAAAGGACTCTGCCAGAGGAATAGGTTATTACAAAAAAGCTCCCATCTTTAAAGCCTCATTTCATGATTCCTATTCAGGGATTAACTATTGCAGCCTGTCTGCCCTTATGGGTAAAAAATGTATCCTGACCGGAGAGAAAGAACTATCAGACCGGGAAAGTGATCTTCTTTATCAATGTAAGCTTTCGCTCAAGCCGGAAGCAGGATCTTTGGAAGATTCAAGTTCTGAAAACCCTATTCGGCTCCGGGCATATCTTAAAGACAATGCAGGGAATGAAAGTCAATGGGAATATGAGGACTACGGGATTGTCGTGGACTCTATTCCTCCGGAAATCGATGTAAAATATGACAGCTATGATGCTGTCAATCATAAATATTATGCCAGGGAAAGGACCGCTTTTGTGACCGTCAGAGACAGAAACTTTGACCCGGAATCGACCCTCTGGGAGATCCGGGGACCGGAAAAGTCTTATAGCATATCCTCCTGGGAGAGAGAGGGAGATACCGCAAAATGTCATGTCACCTTCCACCGGGATGGAAAGGACTTTAAACTCAAGGTGAGGGTATCTGATCTGGCAGGAAATCAAAGCCTGTGGGATGAGGACAGAGAATTTACCATCGACCGGACACCGCCCCTTATAAATCTTTCCATGGACAAAAGGGATGTCAGGAACGGTCATTTTTATAAGAAGGATAAGAAGATTCAGATGATCATACGGGATGACAATCCCGACCCGGAGAAAGTGACCTGGAAGATTCGGGGACAATGCGACGATAAATCGATAAAAATCGATATACCAAAAGCAGATTTGGAGAAAAATAATACTCTCTTATATGAGCTGGATTTCAGGGAAGACGGGGATTACAGTCTATCCCTGGAATGTGAAGATCGTGCCGGAAACAGGTCCCGTTTTGCCGGGGAATCCTTCACTATTGACAAGAAAAAACCCAAAGTAGAGATTGCCGGGATTTCGGAGGGAGCGACCTATTGTGGGAGCCTGAATCCTTCAGTGAAGGTATGGGACCGCAATGCCGATTCCCGGGGGATTTCAATCAGCCTGGTGAGAATCGGAACCGGAGACGTCTCTGAAGGGAAAAGCTATCACGGCAGCTATCTTTCTCATGAAAATGGCATGGAGACTTGCTGGGGGGATTTTGATCACAGGCCGGATGTGGACGGGGTATATCGTCTGCGGGTAAAGGGGGAGGATCTTGCGGGAAATAAAGTTGCTGAAGGTGAAGGCTGCCTTTTTTATGTGAACAGGTTCGGTTCGGTCTACAGCCTTGACCAGTCTGCCTCTAAAATGATAAAGACATTCTATGTAAGGGAAGAAAAAGACCTGTGTCTCAGGGAGTACTCCGTGAATCCGGTCCGGTCAAAGCTCATTCTGATTCGGGACAACGAGGAAAGGATTGAATTATCCCAACCGGAGGATTATCAGAGGGTGGATTATGATCTGACAGGTCGGCTGAGGGCTTGGGAAGACTCTTCCCCTTCCGGCTACCGGGGATGGAAAAGATACGACTACTATATCAATAAAGAGAATTTCAGCAGGCAGGGAGTTTACCAGCTTCGTATCCAATCCGATGCTTATGAATATGGAGAACCGGACGGTCCCTGCATTAACCGGACCGATAATGAGAAGAAAAAAAGACCGGTGACTTTCGCCATAGACAAAACACCACCGGAGGTCATTCTGTCTGAATCTTCCGGCACAGGATATCATAGAAAAAGGCCGGACTATCTCTTTACCCTTGTGGACAATCTCAAGCTGGATTATATGGATATCACTCTGGAAAGCGGATTCCTCTTCAGGGATAAGGAAGTCATCCGTGTCAGAGAAAAAAATCTTGATGACAGAAACTGCTATCTCTTAAAAGCCGGAGACAGGGAAGGATCCATGAAGATAAGTTATGAGGCGGTGGACCGGGCCGGAAACCGGATCCGGTCGGCTGAGAAAGGAGACAGCAGAATATGGCTGGCACCGGTCGGAAACCAGGGAGGGAAAAAAGCATACCCGGCCAGGCTGACCGATGAGGGAGAATTCTCCGTCCCTGCTTTTCTCTGGCTGGGGATGGGGGTCATCTTTTTAACCATCCCGGCGGGAGGATTGTTTTTCTTTATCCGCCATAGGATAAAAAAGGGGAGCGAGTCTTGAATTGACAGGTGATATGGGAGAAAAAATGTATTTCAGGGCCCAGACTGTGGTATAGTCATTATGGAAAAGGCAGGCGGGAACTCCACACGGCCCATGAATAAGTCGGTTAGGAGAGAAAGACCTGCCGGTGTGCCGTGCAAGCTGGGCGGAATCGTCAG
>CADBME010000236.1 GCA_902795715.1 uncultured Lachnospiraceae bacterium
CCGGCACCTATTCCTGTATAGATGAAGATTCTGAAGATACGATTATTCTCAAAGAGGATCATTCCGGTTTTCTGGAGTTTAAAGACAAGGTTCCGATTATTTGGGGCAGCACCAGGTTTACCGTCGAGAACACGGAAGATACCTATGAATATGATATAGAAGGGGAAGCCCTCTATCTGAAGGAGGGGGATGATTCCAGAGAGTTCCGTAAGATTGCCGGGATCGATGAGGCTGTCAGAAAGAATCCTCTGAAGGATAAGGACTATGTAAAAGCTCTGAATAAAGAGATTGATTATTTATATAATGATGCTTCCGGTAAGGTGGGGCGTATTCATAAGATGCAGGCCTTCATCATGGAGCTGGCCCTCCATGCCAAAAGCCGTAATCCTGATTTCAAAGTTATAGCCCAAAACGGAGTATTCCTGGCCTATAATGATGGGAAAATGGAAAATGGCGAGCAGACTTCCATCAAAGATCTTGTCGATGGTTATGGCGTAGAAGGAATTGTCGGAACCGGAAAGACTACCCAGCCTGACATTTTCCAGCAGATGTATGTGGATCAGGCTAAACGAGGAAAATTTGTAGCAGATACCACAACGGTCCGAAGTGAGGAAGATCTTAATAATTATCTGGCCCGTGCCAATGCCTGGGGTATCGTGCCCTTCCCCAAATTAGGCGGAGAACTGGCTATGGCAATACTTCCGGGAAAACGATGGGCGGACAATGGTGATTACTTCTGGGTAGAAGACCCCAAAGTTCTGGGGATTGAGGACCGGATGGACGGAAGTCGTGATATTAAGAAACTGACGGATGCCAAAAACTTTCTCTACAATATCAACAGTCGGCCCTATGATAACTGGGAAGATTGGGATAAGGACGAGAAAGAGTATGAAAAAGGGGACGGTGATCGGATAAGAATTACGGATTCCTATGCCAGTGGTCTGCTGGTGCCTTCCGATAATGGACCCTATGTACCGGTTGGAGAAGACCCCGAGGACGAGACCATTGCCGAGGCAGTCAAAGAATATGGTGATCATTGGGATTGGTGGTGGAGAGCAGAAGGCCTGAATGAAAAAGATGGCAGGAAGACCTGGCTGGAAGCCCTGCGGAATTCTGATTATGATGTGATATTTATTGATTCCTTCTACAACCACCGGGCGCGTCCCAAGGATCAGACACCGCTGACCAAAGAAGAAGTGGAGAGCCTGAAGAAAAAACCGGACGGCGGACGCCGGCAGGTGATCGCTTATCTATCCATAGGGTCAGCAGAACAAAACCGCTGGTATTGTCAGGATGATTGGATCTGGATTGATCCTAAAAACAAGGATTCCTTCTACAGCATGAAATGCGGTAAAGTAGTAGAAAGATCTACAGACTGCTTTTACGTTCCTTTCTGGGAAACCGGCGTCACAAAAGAAAGTGGAGACCGGACTAATCTTCCTGTCTGGCTGGCTTTCGGTTATGGTGACGAATATCCGGAAGAAGCTGTTGTAGAATGGTGGCATCAGGATTGGCGCAGCATCATCATAAACGGCAAGGGCAAATATGCCCACAGCACCACCGGGGACAATACATCATCCATCGACAGGATTCTGGACCAGGGATTTGATGGTGTATATCTGGATAATACAGATTCCTGTATCGACAGCTTATGGGATTCTTTCGAAAAATACTGGAATAATCATGGAGGAATACCCGTCAAAGACTGAGGAACAGAAAAGAGGGAAAGATTATGGATATTGTCAAACTGGAGAACAGAATCAGCATAGATAGGGGACAGATTGACGAAGCAATAGATTTTGTCAGAAGTCATCTTGACAGAGGGAAAATCAAGGGGAAGGAAAGAGTCCGGGCTATACTTATGACCGAGGAATCCCTGGTAAGACTTTTTGATAATACTCCGGAGGGGAAAAAAGTCAATGTCGTGGTTTTCGTTTTTTTGGGAAATGTATATGTATTTCTGAGGGCTGCAGGACAGGAGTTTGAATTCTTCAATAATGAGGTGACCGATGCAGCATTTGGGATTAGTCTGGAATCAGATGAGAATTCGATCCGAGATTTATTTCTAAAATCATTTGAGCGTAAATTGGATTATGCACATATTAACGGGAAGAATATTGTTAAAATCACTGCAGTCCGTTCCCGGTATGCTTCTCTGTATATGACTCTGACAGGAATGATTCTCGGCCTGCTGGCAGGCATTATGATGAAAGTAGGACTGTCTTCCGATATTTGCACTTCATTGAATAATGTGCTTTTTACCCAGGTCACCACTGTCTTCATGAATGCCTTAAAAATGGTTGTGGGACCGGTTGTGTTTTTCTCAATTGCTTCAAGCCTGGCCGGACTCAGAGACTTAAGTGAGACAGGTCGGGTCGGAGGTAAAATTGTGGGCATGTATCTTGCCGTTTCTGTTTTTGCAGTGGGTATAGGGATTGGAGCCTTCTTTTTATTTCATCCGGGTAATCCTTCTCTGGCAGCAGCTGTCGATGCATCTTATTCTATTGACACCTCCTCAGCGGCTAATGTTACTATACTCCAGACCATAGTGGGGATTGTTCCCTCCAATTTTGTTGCACCATTTCTGGAGGCAAATATGCTCCAGATTATCTTTCTTGCTGTTGCCTGTGGAATCGGAACAGGAGCCATAGGGAAATACAGTGAGAGTATTCAGAAGATGCTTAATGCTTTTAATGAGCTGTTTCTTACCATCACCATGTGCTTTATAAAGGTAATCCCGCTGGTGGCTTTCTGTTCCATGGCATCCATGGTGCTGGCAGCTGGCGGAGAAGCTTTTCTTTCGCTTTTATATATTTGTATGGTTTGTATCCTTGGATTTTTGGTCATGATGTTGGTTTATGGACTGCTCTTGATGTTCAGCGGATTGAACCCTGTCAGCTTTTATAAAAAATATTTTCCCACAATGGTAAGAGTCTTTGCCATTTCTTCAAGCAATGCGTCGATCCCCATGAATATGGAAGCCTGCGATGAAATGTTTGGTGTTTCTTCCAGTGTGTATTCTTTTTCAATCCCTCTAGGGGCGACCGTTAATATGCATGGATGTTGTATATCCCTTGCCATTATTACACTTTCATTCGCACAGGTTTTTGGCGTGGATATTACCGGGGGAAAACTGGTGGGCATGATCTTATCTATAGTATTGCTATCCACGGGAGCTCCCGGAATCCCGGGATCAGGCATTGTCGTCGCCGCTGTCATATGCAGCCAGTTTGGGATTCCGGTGGCAGCAGTCAGTCTGATTATCGGGATTAATCCTTTGCTTGATATGTTTATAACTGCAGTAAACTGTCTTGGTGATGTTAGCACAACAGTTATCGCATCCAAGACGGAAGGATTGCTTGATATGGAGGTATACAACAAGTAGATAGACCGACTTGATTAAAAGAATAAGGGAAAAAGAAAGAAAAAGGTCTCCGGGAATCGATCGGGTTCTCGGAGACCTTCTTTTCTAAATAATCCCTCCCTTTCCGTATGAATCGAGCCGTATAGCTTGTTTTGAGGCAAAATGCATGTTGTCAAAATCACAGAACAAGACTATATAGAAGATTACAGAGTTAATAAAAACATATTACGACAATGTTAAAAATTATTTTTCCATATGCAGAGAATTAGGAAAAGAGTTTTTGGGTCAAAGAATGCTTACGAATGAAACATAACTCTTTTCTTTTGCTTTTCTAATGAATATAATGATATCAGGTTCAAAAGTGCCAAAGCCATTACCCCTTAGAAAGAGAGAAATGGATATGTTGAAACTGGAAAAGAAAGATAGCATGAATCGCAGGATCGATCAGGTCCTTCACAAATTCCGGTCACGGATGTCGTCCTACCCGCCGGGAATGTGTCCCCTGGCTCTCTACCGTTCTCTTCTGCAGATTTCCATGAATCAGTCCTGTGGCAAATGTGTTCCCTGCCGCGACGGTCTGGTGGAGTTGAAGAGGATGTTGGACAGCATCTTAAATGGAGACGGGTCGCCTGAGATTCTGGAGTCAATGAAGTCCCTGTGCCAGATGATCCGCAGGACAGCCGACTGTGCAGTGGGAGTCGCTGCGGCAGACCTTATTCTGGACAGTATGAATGAGTTTGAGGATGAATACTGTAGTCATATTCACCACAAAAAGTGTGTGGAAAATGTAATCCAGACGGTGCCCTGTATGACCCTCTGTCCGGCCCATGTGGATGTGCCGGCCTATATTGCCTTGATCAAAGAAGGAGATTACCCGGGAGCCGTCAACATGATACGGAAGAATAATCCCTTTCCCACAGCCTGTGCCATGGTTTGCGAGCATCCCTGTGAGAAAAAATGCCGCAGAAGCATTATTGATCAGCCGATCAACATACGGGGCCTGAAAATGTATGCGGTGAATCAGAATCCTGCGGACCAGGTTGAACTGCCCGGGCCCAATGTCAGCACGGGAAAGAAGATTGCGGTTGTGGGAGCCGGTCCTTCCGGAATGACGGCAGCTTATTTCCTGGCTCTTATGGGGCACAGGGTGGTCGTTTTTGAGGAACATGAAAAACCCGGCGGCATGCTGCGATACGGTATTCCGGCTTACCGCCTTCCCAAGGAGAGACTGGATGAGGATCTCCGGGCCATAGAGAAGGCGGGCAACATCGAGATCCGCTGCGGCATCCGGATCGGGAGAGACCTGTCCTTTGAAGATCTTAGGTCAGGATATGATGCGGTCTACCTGGCTCTCGGGGCCCAGATCGGCAACCGCATGCCCATGGAGAACGCGGATGCAGGAAATGTTATTCCGGCTGCGGATTTCCTCCAGGAGACGGCTCTTGGCCGTCCCATGAATCTGGAAGGCAAAAAAGTAGCTCTGATCGGTGGTGGAAATGTGGCCATGGACGCCGCCCGGACGGCGATCCGCCTGAAGGCGGAATCCGTCCATGTATTTACCAGGAAGAGAGATGACCTGACGGCCCTGCCTGAAGAGATTGAGGGGGCCATGCAGGAGGGCGTACGCTTCCGGACCCTGCTTGGGTTTTTACATATTGAGACGGATAAGGAAGGAAAGCTCAGCGCTGTCTGGCTGCAGCCACAGATTGTCGGGGAATATGACCGCTTTGGCATGATGACTACAGAGCATTCCTCCGCCTATCCCTACCGCTTCCCCTGCGATGTCCTGATCCTGGCTGTGGGTCAGTCCAGTGATACGGCCTGCTTTGAAGAAGCGGGACTGCCGGTGACAAAAACCAGAATTGCGGCAGATGAGACTTGCATGGTAAAGGGGATGCCCGGCATCTTCTCCGGAGGCGATTGTGTGACGGGACCCTCCACGGCCATTAACGCCATTGCGGCAGGACGGGTCGCTGCTTTTAATATTGATGAATACCTGGGCTATCACCACCGGATTTCTTTTGGGATGGAGCCCCCGGCTCCGGCCCCCAATGCCTGTATTCCCACAGGAAGGGCAGAGATTGAGGAGAAGGACCCCTTTGAGCGCAGATGCAATTTTGATCCGGTGGAGATATCCATGAACGATGAGGAAGCTATGCGGGAGGCAGGCAGATGCCTTCGCTGTGATTTTTATGGCTGCGGCTCCATGGAAGGGGGGAGAGGTGAATGAATACAGTATCCATCACAATGAATGGGATTTCTCTGAAGGCAGATGCCGGGTCTACCATCCTTGAGGCTGCCGGAAAAGCCGGAATCGAGATTCCATCTCTCTGTTCTTTCAAAGAAGTCACACCGATTGGTTCCTGCAGACTATGCATGGTAGAAGTCAAAGGCTTTGACAGCCTTTTTGCGGCATGCCGAACCAAAGTGGAAGAGGGTATGGAGATTATCACGGAAAGTCAGACACTGACACAATACCGTATCACCATGCTGCATCTTCTTTTGTCCAATCACAATCTGGATTGCATGAGCTGTTCGGCCAACGGAGCCTGCCAGCTGCAGAAGCTCTGTAACCGATATGAGATAAAGCACTCTTCCTTTGAGGGATCCAGGGCGGAGATTGAGAAAAAGATCCCTTTGATGGCCGATAACCCCTACATATCCTATGAATCCGGAAAGTGCATCCACTGCCAGAGATGCATCAGTGCCTGTCATCAGATTGCAGGCAACGGGGTTTTAAAGAGCGGAAGAACAGGAGTTTTTCACATAGTGGAAGCTCCTTTCGGAAAGAAGTGGAGGTCTTCGGGCTGTGAGAGCTGTGGAATCTGCGCGGCAGCCTGTCCCACCGGTGCCCTGAGTCTGAAGCGAAAAGAAAAATACAGAAGCTGGGAGACAAGGAAGGTTCTTACCACCTGTCCCCACTGCGCTACCGGCTGCCAGCTTTATCTCATCGTGAAGGACAACCGGATCGTGGATGTGGAAGCGGCAGACGGGCCAGCCAATCACGGAAGACTCTGTGTCAAGGGCCGGAGCGGAAGCTTCGATTTTGTTCACGCCAAGGACCGGCTGACTAAGCCCCTGATCAAAAATCCCGATACCGGGAACTTTGAAGAAGCCGAATGGGAGGAAGCCATCCGGTATACGGCCCGTCGTCTCATGGAGATTAAAGAGAAATACGGCTGTGAGTCCCTGGCCGGCTTCGCCTGTTCCCGGTCAGCCAATGAAGACATTTACATGGTCCAGAAGATGGTGCGGACCTGCTTCGGAAATAACAATACAGATAACTGTGCCAGAGTCTGCCACTCCGCAACTGTGGCGGGGCTGGCAAAGACCCTGGGATCCGGAGCCATGACCAACTCCATCTATGATATCACCCATGATGTAGACTGCATTTTCCTGATCGGGTCCAATCCCGAAGAAGCCCATCCGGTTGTGGGCATGCAGATCCGCCAGGCACTGAAGAAGGGGACCAGACTGATCGTAGCGGATCCCAGGGATATCGGGCTTGCTAAAAGGGCAGATATTCATCTGAAACTTCGGCCTGGAACCAATGTCCCCCTGATCAACAGCCTGATCCATGTGATTGTGGAGGAAGGGCTGGAAGACCGGGCTTTTATCTCGGAACATACCGAAAACTATGAAGCTCTGAGAAAACTGGTGGCAGATTATGCTCCGGAGAAAGTAGGGCCTTTGTGCCATCTGGATCCGGACCAGATCAGGGAAGCTGCCAGGATGTATGCGACGGCAAAAAAGGCCCCCATCATATACTGCCTCGGTGTGACCGAACACTCCACGGGGACGGAGGGAGTCATGAGCATATCCAATCTGGCTCTGGTTACGGGCAAGCTAGGCAAGGCCGGCTGCGGAGTGAATCCCCTTCGAGGGCAGAATAATGTTCAGGGAGCCTGCGATATGGGAACCCAGCCTACCGACTATCCCGGCTATCAGAAAGTGGACAATGAGGAGGTCCGCAGGAAATTCGAAGAGGCCTGGGGCGTCAGCCTGAATCCCAAACCGGGCTTGAAGGCGACGGAGGTATTTCCGGCAGCCATTGAGGGAAAGATCAAAGGCCTTTATATCTGTGGTGAAGATCCTATTGTCTCTGATCCGGACACCTCCCATGTCGAGAAAGCCCTGCAAAGCCTGGAATTTCTGGTTATGCAGGAACTCTTCCTTACTCCCACCGCCCGCTATGCGGATGTGATCCTGCCGGCTATAAGCTTTGCGGAGAAGGAAGGGACATTCACAAACACGGAGCGGAGAGTCCAGAGGATTCGAAAAGCGGTAACCCTTCCGGAAGATTGCAGAAGTGATATCGATATTATCACCGATCTGATGAATGCCATGGGCTATCCCCAGGAAAGGCTGACCGCCGCTCAGGTAATGGATGAGATTGCCCGGCTGACTCCCAGCTATGGGGGAATCTCCCATCAGAGACTGGATGCCGGGGAGAGCCTGCAGTGGCCCTGCAAAGACCCCTGTCACCCGGGAACTCCTATTATGCACGTGGGACGTCCGGTCAGGGGAAAAGCTCTTTTTTATCCGGCCGTTTACACGCCGGCCGCTGAACTGCCCGATGAGGACTATCCCTTTATTTTGAGTACCGGCCGTATTCTCAGCCAGTACAATGCGGCATCCATGACCCTGCGGTCCCGGGGCCTTAAGGAAATTGCGGGGGAAGGCTTTATTGAGATTCATTACAAAGATGCGGAAAGGCTGGGCATCCGGAACGGGGAGAGAATCATTGTGCGAAGCAGAAGAGGAGAGATCCGGACATCAGCCAGGGTCGGACGGAAGGTGTCGGAGGGAGAAAGCTGGATGCCCTTCCACTTTCCGGATTCCCCGGTCAACCGGGTCACCAATGCCGTTCTGGATCAGTATGCCCGCATACCGGAATACAAGGTCTGCGCCGTAGCCCTGGAAAGGGCAGCGGACGGGGAAGGATAAAGGATAAGGAGTAAGAGTAAATGTCTATGAAACGATTATTATTACTATTTATAGTCTTACTGGCCGCAGCTTTTGCACCTGCAGCCCGGGCCAAAGAGGTGGTTACATCCACGGATCAGCTGTCCGAGGCGACATTTGGTGTTCTGACCGGAACAACATGTGGGCCTGATACAGAAAAGAATTTTCCAAATGCAGAGATCAAATACTATAACACCATTGCGGACTTGCTTGTGGTCATGCGTTCCGGTAAGGTAGATGCCACGGTCATCGACCAGGGGGCCGGCCGCTTTCTCCAGATTGATAATAAAGACCTGGTAATGGTTGGGGATGTATTAGCGGCTACTTCTCTGGCACCGGCTTTTCCCAAAACCAAAGAGGGGGAGAAGCTTTGTGAAGAGTACAGTGAGTTTGTCCGGAAACTCTGGGAAGATGGCACCATGAAGGAAATTGACAGCATCTGGTTTGGCAATGATGAAAATGCACGTGTGGTGGAAGATTATGAAAAACTGCCGGACAAAAATGGAACTTTAAACCTGGCGGTGGATGCATCGATTGTGCCCTTTGCTTACATGAAGGACAGGAAAATCGTCGGTTATGATGTGGACATAGCAGCACGATTCTGCAAGGCTTACGGATATCGGCTGAAGGTATCCAACATGTCATTCGACGGGATTTTGGCTGCGGTGCAGAGCTCCAAATGTGATTTTGCTTCCTGCGGAATCACTGTGACGGAGGAAAGAGCTGAATCGATGCTTTTCGGAGAGCCCATTTTTGAAGGCGGCAATATCGTGGCGGTTATAGACCATAGTATTGACGCGACCGGTGCTCCGGCATCCGATTCGGGTATGGAAGGGGAGAATACCTCCTTAATCGAAAGTATCCGTTCCAGCTTTGAAAAAACATTTATTCGAGAGGACCGCTGGCTTCTCTTTGTCAAAGGTGTAATCATTACGCTGATTATCACGGTGGCATCCGCATTGCTGGGAACTTTACTGGGCTTTTGCAACTATTTGCTGCTCAGGGCCGGCGTCCCCGTGGCTGACAGGATTTCCCGAATCTGCATGTGGCTGGTACAGGGAATGCCCATGGTAGTTCTCCTGATGATTCTCTATTATATTGTTTTCGGGGAGCTGAAGATCGGTGGTATTTCTGTTGCCATAATCGGTTTTATGCTCACCTTCGGTGCTGCCGTGACAAATCTTTTGAATATGGGTGTGAATGCCGTGGACCAGGGCCAGTATGAAGCGGCCTATATGCTGGGATATCCCGATCGGAGTATTTTTTATAAAGTAATACTTCCCCAGGCTCTGCCACATATCACATCGGCTTATAAGGGTGAGATTATCTCGCTGATTAAAGCGACAGCCGTTGTGGGTTACATTGCCGTTCAGGATTTGACCAAAATGGGGGATATCGTCAGAAGCAGGACTTATGAGGCTTTCTTCCCTCTTATAGCGGTTACGGTCATATATTTTCTTCTGGAAGGATTCATAGGTGCTGTAGTCAGCCGAATCAGCCTGAACCTTGAGCCCAAAAGAAGAAAAAAAAAAAAACTTCTGGAGGGGGTGAAGACAGATGATCAGGATTGAACATTTGAGAAAGGAATATCCGAATGTGACACCTCTTAAAGATGTAAGCGTCACTATTAATAACGGAGACGTCATATCCATCATCGGTCCTTCCGGAACCGGCAAAAGTACCCTCATGCGCTGCATCAGCCTGCTGGAAAAACCGACGCATGGCCGGATCTGGATCGACGATGTGGAGATTACGCAGCCCGGGGCCGATATTGACCATGTCCGCCGCAAAATGGGGATGGTGTTTCAGGCTTTTAATCTGTTCGGACATCGGACAGTCATCGAGAATATCATGATGGCCCCGGTGGACCTGCTGGGCAAAACAAAACAGGAGGCCTATGATGAGGGAATGAGACTGCTTCGCCTGGTTGGACTGGCTGAAAAGGCCAATAACTATCCGGCTGAGCTGTCCGGAGGTCAGAAGCAACGTATTGCCATAGCCAGAACCCTGGCCATGGATCCCGACATCATCTTTCTGGATGAACCCACCAGCGCGCTCGATCCGACCATGGTCGGTGAGGTGCAATCCGTGATCAGAGACCTTGCCCGGACAGGAAAAACCATGATGATCGTGACCCATGAGATGGCTTTTGCCCGGTCGATCTGCAACAGGGTCTTCTTCATGGATGAAGGAGGAATCTATGAGGATGGAAGTCCTGAGCAGATATTTGAGCACCCTCTCCGTGAAAATACCCGTCGATTTGTTCAGAAACTGAAAGTCCTGGAAATGAAGATCGAATCACGTGATTTTGATTTCCGGGCCATGGCCGGTGAAATTGACCGCTACTGCCGCAAAAATCAGGTTGACGGGAAGCTGACCTACCATATCCAGCTGGCTTTTGAGGAAACGGTACAGGGGCAGTTGATGAATGTGCTTCAGGATCCTCGTATCCGTGTTGTTGTGGAGTATTCGGAAGAAGACAAGAAGGCCGTCATGACCTTGCAGACCAATGGACCGTCTTTTGATGTTTCCAGGATCCGTGACGACCTTTCGATCCAATTGCTGAAAGGGATTCTCAATGAATTCACTTATAAAAGAATTGAATCCGGAGAATATACCAACCAGATGGTATTTGAGATCCTTTAAGAGCCTGAGCGTGGGGAGGCTCCTCCTCCTGAGTGAGGTTGGGGCCTCCTGTCAAAAAAGCTGAGAATCGATCAGACCAGGAAGAGATTTTCCCCCTCCATGGATTCCAGGATCAGGGAATACTCATCCGGTGACAGACCGTAAAGACTGGCAATCTCCCGGTCCGCTTTGTTATAGATTCTCAGTATTTCCGTTTTATCATCCGCAGCAAGAAGGGATTCTACATAAGTAAGAATCTCCTCCTGCTGCTTTTTTTCTGCATAGGGAATAGGAATCTGCTCGATATGGGACCGGAGGACCTTTATCGAGTGGAAAGATTTTTTAAAATAATATCCGGCAATCCTTGAATTCAGGATGGCCAGGACATATTTGACCGACAGTCCCTGCAGGTGTGGAATCAGCTGGTTGCAGCTGTTCAGGGAGAGCGTTTGCCGGTCGTCGTAGGCAAAGACAAGCTGCCTGCATATAAAGCGGTATAAAAGTTTTTCCGGTGCCCTGTAGTAAGCTTCCGGTGCAGTCTGCTGAAAGGACTCCGGCTTGAATTCGATAAAGTTGGATGCGTCTCTGGCGCGATACTTGAAAATATCCGATCCCTTCAGAATCTTTTCCATGGAAGCTGTCCTGGAAATACTTTTAGAAACCTCTTTTTTCGATGAAAGATATTTTTTGTTATCCCCCGTTACCATGCCCAGAGCGAATGTGGCATTTCCCTCCAGGTAACATTTGTTCTCGCCGGAATTGATTTTCTTTAAGAGGTCTTCCTCTTCATCACTGGTCAGGAAGGGAAATCGGTCATCGGAAAGGATCC
>CADBME010000237.1 GCA_902795715.1 uncultured Lachnospiraceae bacterium
CTCCAGCTGCTTATCCGACCATTCTTTCTTATATATATCAAATCCGAGTCCCCATCCGCTCATGGCACCCCAGTCAATAAAGGCATCCTTGCCCTTAAGGCCGGCCAGGTTAAGCAGACAATAGGGAGCATTATGCATAAACTTCACGCCGTCTTTCTGGAAGTTCTCATCATTCTTGAGGAACCATCTGGCAAACATGGCCGGGAACATAACATTAGGCACGGGATTTCCGCTTTCTTCTTTCCAGATGGTATGTCCTTCTTTTGTAAGCGCCTCTACATCTTCAGTGGTTCTGGAATCAATGTAGATAATATAAGGAGTGATGGCCTTTCCTGCTTCATTCACACCGCAAATTCCGCAGATAATGCCGTCACCGAAGACTGCTCTGATCTCAGAAGGATCGATTCCCTTTTCTTTTGCAATATTCACACAGTCACGAATACCCTTCTTGACAGCATCATAATACTCATCGACATTCATCTGAACCCAGCCCGGATTCGGATATTCAAAAAATGTAGGATAACTCGCTTCTGCAACGCACTCCAGATCAAGACTGTATAAAACTACCTTTACACTCTGTGTTCCGGCATCAAAGCCGATATAGTATTTACCCATTTCGCACTCCTTTCTGTAAAAAACAACTGAATTCTGCAAATAGCAACACATTTGCAAAAGTATTATAGCACGATTTATGCATAATGTTAAACAAGGAAAATATTTTCACCCTGTTTTAATGTAAAACATGTATAGATTGCATACAATTAACGCATTTTTTTCTATGCTTTTTACACAAACAGATGGAAAGCATGAAATGATCGGGTATTATGGCAATCCTATCTTCAGATTCTGCTGTTTGTGAAAGTCATTAAACAGATTATCCCTGCCTGTATTTTCAATCAGATCTTCCATAACACGAAGAACCCCGTCATGCATATTGTCAGGCGCAAGATAAGAGCAGGCCTCTTTTACTTCTTCCCGGGCATTGCCCACCGCAAAGCTGAAGGCGGCCCGGGAAAGGGTTCCCAGGTCATTGATGTTGTCCCCTATGGCCAGAGTCTCCTTCGGCGGGATTCCCAGAAGATCCTGTATGCGCTTTACCGAAGATCCCTTATCCGAACCGGCAGCAACTATATCCAGATAACGGCTGCCTCCGCCTGCCACATTGACTTTTTTCTCCCATGCGGGTACAAATTCCCCTGAAGTGATTTCCTCAATATGCCGGTCCCGGTAGAGAGTGTATTTGAGACAGGGTTCTTTTACCTGCATCAGATCATCCACCAGCTCCACATCATAGCCGAACTGGTCCCGGATCATGTAAAACATTTCCAGGGATTCCACATAGGTCATATGCCGGGTGTCAAAAAAGCTCAGGCAGCCGGGCAGAAGACGGGTATCCCTCACAAGGCCCTTCACATCTTCTTCCTTCATGGGGCCGCAGAAGATCTCCTCCCCCTTATAAAGGACGCAGGCACCATTTTCTCCTACGATGACCATCTTATCTTTGATGGGCCAAAACATCCTCTGGATGTTGGCAATCTGCCTTCCGGTTGAAACCCCGAAAAGGATGCCCCGGTCAAAGAGCCGGTCTATGATATCAAAATAGGCGGGATCCACTTTATTTCCCCCTTCCGGGAGAAGGGTTCCGTCCAGGTCTGTAAGAAATAAACGTATTGGCATTACACACTCCTATGATCAGATGATCCCGAAATGTTTCATGGCATTCCAGACTCCGTCCTGATCGATATCAGTCGTCACATAATCCGATACCTGCTTGACAGAATCGTAGCTGTTTCCCATGGCAATGCTGGTTCCCACATGGGTCAGCATAGGCAGGTCATTGGGGCTGTCGCCGAAAACAAAACAGTCTTTCTGATCGATTTTAAAATAATCCAGAAGAAAATCCATGCAGCTTGCCTTGGTATACTTTAAGGGCAGGATTTCCGTGAACCCGTTATTGTTAAATATAAACTGATAGCTTTTTCCCTTCATCAGGGCAAGGAATTCCTCGTGGGCCCCGGGATCTGTCCAGAAGGAGACCAGCTTGTTAACCCGCATCCCCTCCTCAAGCATGGAATGAAGGGGGGCTGTATAATCCTGTCTGTAGGTTTTGTCCAGAAAGTTTTTGAGATTGGGATAACATTCCCTGCCGGCAAAAACATTATCCGGCCGGTCTTCCTCGGACAGCCCCTGCAGTCCGGCCAGTTCCAGTCGTGCCGGTTCACAGAAATAGCAGAGATCCGGTCCCTGGAATATCCCCTGAATGCCGGTTTGGATCAGGCCATCCGCGATAAAGCTTATGTCCTCCTCCGCCACAAATTTCTCAAAAAGGACCTGATCCCGGTACTCGATATGGGCTCCGCAGGCGTAGGAAAAACCGTCGAAGGGCAGGTCATATAGTTCGCGCTGGGTAAAGGACTTGCAGCGACCGGTATTGATATAGAGAAGGTGGCCGTTCTTGTGGGCTTGTTCCAGAGCGGCTCTGGCGCTGTCAGGCACGGTGTGGTTTTTCCCGATCATGAGCGTGTCGTCAATATCAAAAAAAAGTATCTTGCGGGACATATTTTCCTCCATTGCGAAAATAGGCCGCTGCCTGTTACGGGCAGCGACCTTTTTTATTGTTATGATATGTATTATTGCTTATTGCAATTAGATAGCGTAGAGGTTCTTGCTGTGGTCCTCTCCGAAGAGTCCCCATTTCTCAAGAGACCATGTAAGCTCGGGGCTGTTCTTGGCAGCTTCACGCATATCCACATCGTTCATGCAGGCATCAATAGCCTCACGGAATGCCTTAGCACCAGCGCGCGGTCCCATACCATGGCCGTGGATACCGGCACCAACGCCCAGAAGAACATCATTTCCTGCATCCATCATGAATCTCGGAACAAGACCCGGAACAACGCCGCCGCCTACGAAGGGAAGCATGGGCTTAAGATCATACATCTTAGCC
>CADBME010000238.1 GCA_902795715.1 uncultured Lachnospiraceae bacterium
CAATCCCTGTTCGCTTTCAAGCGAAGCAATCGTTCCGCCTGTTGCTATCATAAGGATTCTTTTTTTCTGCATATCACTGCCTCCTCCCGATACTGTTTATACAGCATATCAGATCACACTGACATACCACATAGCGAAATACTAAACTTTCAGATGAATTCCGGTAGCGTTCATCCCCAAAGAACGGTCAAATTCAATATTTGAGGCGATCCGGTTGAGCACTGTCGCATTGTTAAATTCATAATCCAGACGGGGATCAAGCAAGGTCGGGTTAAAGCCGGCACCCATATCCCGGATGGAAATGACGATCTCGCGCTTCTCTGGAAAGCCTGACCAGTTCGGAGGTCTGAGTCTTCACGGAAAAGTCATATCGCACCGAATCGGTTTTTGCAGGCAGCAGGAAAGGACCCATGTCCGGCGCATGCCTGCAGACCCAGCGCCCCGGCTGTTGCCATGATGAGCATGTTCAGCACCTGCGTGCATATGGTGATGTAAATACGATTCTCTCCAGTGCAAATTGCCCGTGAATTGCGCATCATTCCTGCAAAAAGAACTGAATTGCCTGATCAACCACTTTATCCGCCACATTTTCCAGCGAATGCCCTTCGTGCTCATAAAACCGGATCGGGATCATGAACTTCCCGGCAAAAGCTCTGGCCTTCTGCGGATCGATCACTGCATCTTCAAGTCCATGAGCCATAGATACTTGATTGATTCCAAATCTTCCGGGGTCAAAAATCTCAAACAGGTCATTGTCTGCGAGATCTGCGTAGAATCCCTTCGTGATTTTCACCGGCCGGTGCTCATCATCAAGGCTATGGTAAAAGCAGCCCTTTTCCTCCAGCTGCTTCAGTTTCTCCTGTTCCTCTGCGCTTGGGTTCTCTTTAATGAAAAGATCCGGCATATTGACAGCGCCGCTTCTGAAGAACGCTTTCCTTCCGCTGTGCTCTCTCGTACTGAGATACAGGCCGATCACATATGCACCGTAGCTTGATCCGAAATAGAATATGGGTAAAAAAGGATAGTTGGTTTTTGCAAAACTTTCCGCCGCCGCAATACTATCCTTACATGTTTCAATCCTGAGTGTTTCCTTATAGGACTCTTCCTTCCCGTGTCCGGGCAGATCTATGCCTATCATTCCCAGCCCGGCAGAAGGAAGCTTTTCCATAAGGATCTGATAAGTATAACACTCCTTGCTGCTTGAGAAACCGTGAACGACAATCACGATACCCCTGCAGTGCTTCGGAATCTCCTGAATGCAGGAAACCGAATACCCGTTCTGCTTTTTTAATACCAGTTTCTCCTTCATTCCAGTTCTCCAAGCATCTCCGCCGGATTATCAGCAGCCTTCACTTTATCAAAAGCTTTTATAATGATACCATTTTCATCGATCAGATAGGTCGTCCTGACGACACCCATACTGACCTTCCCGTAATTCTTTTTTTCCTTCCAGACATCATAGGCCCGGATTACTTCCTTTTCCGGGTCGGACAGGAGGATAAACGGCAAACCGTGCTTCTCCTCAAATCTCTTGTGAGATGCCACGCTATCCTTACTCACACCGAGAACAACTGCACCATTTTCCCTGAACTGCGGGTACAATTCCGCGAATGCACAGGCCTGCTTTGTGCAGCCGGCTGTCATGTCCTTCGGATAAAAGTACAAGATCACCTTCTGCCCCTGATAATCTGCAAGACTTCTCACTTCACCATTCTGGTCCGGCAGGGAAAATGCCGGAGCTCTGGTTCCGATCTCCAACATGTCTTATCCTCTTTTTGCATCAATATTCTTTTTCTATTAATTCCTATTAATCATTATCTCATTTTTCCCGAAACCTGCAAGACCAGTCTGAAGCCTGCAATATCAACCTTAATCCTGCAAGACCAGCCTTAATCCAGCAAGACCAGCCTTATTCCTGCAAGATCAGCCTCAAACGTAAGAGTTCCCCGGGCGACAGCAAGTGTCATTCCCGGGGATTCTCCATCTCAGTAATGATTCATCTGACTTTTCTGGCCGATGTTTACTGGATTCATTACTTATAATCGTTACCTCTGTACATGGTTTTCTTTGGTTAGAAACTTTAAATCATAAATCTGGTCACACAACACTACTGTCATTATCGTTTACTTATAATGATTTACTTTCTATCAAGTATTCGATATAGTCCTGGCAATAGGTGATTCCGTCACAATCCTGAAACAGGTTTTGTCCATCTTGTGAAGGAATAAAAGTGAATCCCTTTGAAGCAAAAAAGCTTCTCAAGCCCTCAAAATCGATTCCATTGGGGTAATCCATAAATATACCGTATCCATATGTGGAAAGCTCAATTGCCAATACGGTGCTTTCAATAGTTGTTCCGCCATTTACATTTTCAAGTTCTCTATCATTCAATTTTGTCATTGTCATCATGGTATTCTCTCCCTTTTCTGTTTGGTTGGGTTTATATCACATTCTGATTATACTTTTTCG
>CADBME010000239.1 GCA_902795715.1 uncultured Lachnospiraceae bacterium
GCTGTGATGGTGACATCATGTTTCTCCGCGCCGGGTTCAGCGGTCAGGACGCCCTCCGAAGAGACCTCAAGATACTCATCCGCCTCACTGAAAGTCCACTTGAGCTTTTTGTTGCTGGCATCCTCGGGAAGAATCTTCACATCAAGTCTGACTTCCTCGCCCACTCTCATATTGTTAACCGGAGACGTAACGGTCAGTTCCGTAATAGGAACACTGTTGTCCGGTCCTTTGGTTGCCGCTTCCTGACTTTCCTTTTTGGCAGCTGATTTGGATTGGCTGCTTTTTGATTTCCCGCAGGCTGTCATGGAAAAAACCAGACACAGCACAAGCAGGAATACAAGCGGTCGCTTGTCTCTAATGTTCATAATCCGTTCCTCCTTGCTATATTAGCAACAATAAAGAGGCGAAAATCCGGAAATGATTTTCGCCCTCCATTTATGTATAGGTTCAAGTTGTACCCTGCCGAACCGGAATGAAAACCGATTCTGATACAGCAATCTCGGTGGAAGAAGTGTTCAGGTCTATACTCTGGATAAATACTCTCCCGTTCTGGTATCAATCTTAAGCTTGTCTCCAAGATTGACAAATAAGGGAACATAGACTACGGCACCGGTCTCAACCGTGCAGGGTTTGGTTGCGCCTGTGGCAGTATTCCCCTTCTCACCGGGCTCGCATTCCGTAACTTCAAGTTCTACGAACATAGGCGGTTCAACAGCAAAAACATCACCATTATGGGAAATCATAGTTACCATATCATTTTCACGGACAAACTTCAGAGAATCTCCGATCTGCTCTTCTCCCATGCCGATCTGGTCATATGTCTCCGTATCCATAAAGTAGTAAAGATCTCCGTCATTGTAGAGATACTGCATCTCCTTACGCTCGATTCTTGCCTGAGGGAACTTCTCTGTGGGACGGAAAGACTTCTCAACCACGCCGCCGCTCTTGATATTTTTTAACTTGGTACGAACAAATGCAGCTCCCTTTCCAGGCTTAACATGCTGGAACTCTACGATCTGCATTACATTGCCTTCCACCTCTACGGTCAGACCATTTTTAAAATCTCCTGCTGAAATCATATCTTCTTCCTCCTGAATTATATTATGATCCGAAGAATCGGACTTCTTCCGGTCTCAATGTCATTGTATACTAATTACACCTATTTTTCAATAGCATTTTGTCTGCCTCAGTTTTGACGGTCAGTGTCAGCTGAACATGGCTGACCCCGGAAGATTCATCTAAAAGGAATGGAGCAGGCCGGGAATACCTTCCCTGTAAAAAACATCCTTGTAATAATCAAGTTCATTCATGATCAGACTGTCGATCACCCGCATTCCCATCAGCTCTACAGGAGCTTTATCATCCGTGAAAAGAAGTCCGGTTGACCGGTAGGCTTTCATTCCGGCATTCACCATGTACATCATACCTTTGAGAGACGGGTCTTCCAGTTCCCCGATCCTTTCCTTCAAATGGTCGCGAAGGATCCCATCATCAAAGGCAAACAATTCCCGGTTGGTGGATCCGGCCACATCAACCGTGTAAACATGATTAAAAGCGGAAGCAATGGTATCCGATAGCCATTGACTGATATTGCCCTCTTCTTCTGTGTACATATTCATATTGACAACCATGACCCCACCCGGTTTCAGATGACTTTTTACCATGGAAAAGAACTCGACGGAGCTCATCTGAAAAGGAATAGTGATATCCTGGTATGCATCAACCATGATCACATCATATTTGCGGCGGGATACATTTAAAAAAGCCCGCCCGTCATAGGTCGTAACCTTAAGAGATTTTGGAAGGTCAAAATAACGGTGAGCCAGATCGGTAATCTTGCGGTCAATCTCCACCCCTTCCACATCCATGCCGGGAAAATATTCAGAGCACTGCTTGGCAAAAGTGCCGGATCCCATGCCAAGAACCAGCATGGAAGATTCCCTGCTCTTTTTTCCTGCCCCCGCCATAACCGGCGCCGCCAGGGCGTAATCGTAATACATTCCTGTTAATACTTTCTTTTTCATCCGGACCGACTGGACGCCGAAAAGGACATTGGTAGAGAGAATGGTCATCTCCGGATCATCTTTTACCTGGAGATAATTGTATATAGATTCTCCCTCGTAGGTCAGGCTGTCATCCCAGAAGGCAAAACGGTCTGAATGCCCGAAAAAGGAAAAAAGCAGGAAAAAGATAAGGCTTACTGCTAATAACCTTTTCCCCTTTCCCCTGTTAAGGAAATAGATTCCCCCAATGAGGAGGAGAATTCCGGAAAAAATCAGGAAAGTAATGGCCGTTCCCACTGCCGGGATGGTCACGAAGGTGGGGACGAAAGTCCCGATGATACTGCCCACGGTATTAAAAGCTCCCAGATTGCCGACGATTCTCCCGTTATGGTCCAGACTGTCCGTAGAATATTTTACCAGAGACGGGGTCACGGTTCCCAGCAAAAACAGGGGGAAAACAAAAATGACCATACAGGCAAAAAAGGCAGCCCAGATCAAAAGATTGGTATTAACAGTCACGATA
>CADBME010000240.1 GCA_902795715.1 uncultured Lachnospiraceae bacterium
AGGCCGGGATGGAGAAAAAAGATTCTGCGTTTGTCAGAACGGAAATGTTATACGGTCCGGAAAAAATGGCCCGGCTTGCCTCATGCCATGTCGCCGTTTTCGGAATCGGGGGTGTCGGAGGTTATGTGGTTGAGGCCCTAGCCCGGTCGGGAATCGGAGCCATAGACCTTATTGATTATGACCGGATCGAGAACAGTAACCTGAACCGGCAGATTATCGCAACAAAAAAAAGCCTTGGGCAGTATAAGACCCAGGCAGCAGCCTCACGAATTCATGACATAGCCCCGGAATGCAAAGTAAGGACCTGGCAGACTTTTTTCCTGCCGGATACCAGAGACCTGTTTCATTTCGAAGAATATGATTATGTAGCAGATGCCATTGACACGGTAACCGGCAAACTGCTCATTATCGAATGTGCAAAAGAAGCCGGCGTTCCCGTCATATCCTGCATGGGAACCGGCAATAAAATCAACCCATGTGCCCTGGAAGTTGCAGACATCTACTCTACATCGGTCTGTCCTCTGGCAAGGGTCATGCGCAGAGAATGCAGGAAAAGAGGAATCGAATCACTGAAAGTAGTTTACTCCAGGGAAAAGCCGATCCATCCGGCTGATTCGACTATTTCCGCTTCTCCCTCAGGGACGGCTGAGGAATCCTTTACTGTACTTCCTTCTGCAGCCGGTCCTGAGCTTGAAGGGCCATCAGGAAGAAGGTCTGTGCCCGGTTCAGTGGCTTTTGTACCATCCGTGGCAGGGCTGATCATAGCCGGAGAGATCATCAACTCCCTGACAGGAATGGAAAGATGATAAGAAGATGATAAGAAAAATGCCGCCGCGGCTGCCATAGCCCCCCTGTTAACAGAATGGGGCATGGCATGCTGCGGCGTTTTTTTAATCAGTGGGCCCGGCGGCCCACTTTTTTGTTTACAATAAAAACAGTTTTACAGAAATAAATGAATTCTAATTCATATCCCGATACAGACCGATCACAGTCCCGGTAATAGAGAAGGGACTGTCGGCTGGGACGATGATATCCTCCATGCTCTCGTTCTCCGGGTGAAGACGGATGGCATTGCCATCCTTGTAAAAACGCTTGACCGTAACCGAATCATCCAGCAGGGCTACGATGATATCTCCGTTGGAAGCACTGGGAGACTCCTCAACCAGAATATAATCTCCGTCAAAAATACCGGCATCGATCATACTTTCCCCACGCACCTTGAGCATGAAAGTCTGCTTGTTGTTAACAAACTCAGGAAGAACAGGAAAATAGCCCGTAATATTCTCAACAGCCAGAATAGGCTCACCGGCAGTAACTGTTCCTATGATAGGAACATTCACAAGCTCGCGCCTGGCAAGATTGAACTGATCATCCATGATCTCGATGGCTCTGGGTTTGGTCGGGTCCCGGCGGATGTAGCCGTTCTTCTCAAGGGTCTCAAGGTGGGAATGAACGGAAGAAGTGGACTTGAGGTGAACAGCAGCTCCGATCTCCCGCACGGCAGGCGGATAACCCTTTTTAAGAATACAATCCTTAATATAGTCCAGAATCTCTCTCTGCTTCGCACTTATTTTCCCGAATGCCATATCATAATCTCCTTTATCCAAAATGCCGGCAGCCTGACCGGCTGCTTCCAAACAGCAAACATATGTTTTCTTTATCATATCACAGTTTTCTTTTGAGGGCAAGAGGGGATTGCCGGCAATCCTGAAAATATCGAAAATATGTTCGGATTCTGCTTGACAAACAAACGAGTGTTCGGTATAATCTGGATACAAACAGAACAAATGTTTGAAAAGTGCTGAGCTCAGACATAATGAAGACATAATGAAAGCAATATTGATATCAGATTGGAAGCAATAATAGAAAGTTGGAGTTATAGATTTTGGATTGAAAGAGGGGGAGTGTATTATGGCATTTATTATAAATCAGAAAAAAACATGTCAGGTGACGGGAACCGGATATGGAGACCAGAGAGGCAGGGGACGGATGGATCATGCCGGAAGGGAAGGGATTTCCGCGCGCCGGAGAGCGGCAGCGGCCAGAAGACATCGTCTTTCTCAGGGAGACCATGAGGAAAAGTGGGGGAGACTTCAAAAAAAGATGGACAGACAAAGAATTTCCTCCCATAAAAGCGGGGCGGAGACCAGGACAAGGTCCTTAAGCGCTAAGCCCTCTTTTCGGCTGATCAAAGTCCTTCTTCTGGCACTTTGCCTTGCCGGGATCCTTTGTTTTAATCCCCTTCCGGGCTTTTTCCATCCGGCAGGTGACCAGGTTAACGCCAGTGTCCTGACTGAAGATATAGTCTATGAAGTGATCGAGGTGAAAAAGGGGGATACACTATGGTCTATCGCCGGGGAATACTACAAGCCGGAATACCGGAGCATCCCGGCCTTTATTGAAATGATCAAAGAGTGCAATCATATGGAAAATGACCGGATTTACGCGGGATCTTATCTCATGGTACCCCGAAAGTGAACAGAATACCGGCCTTACAGGCGGTCTTAGTCAGTATTTTGACTGCCTGCCTCACAGGGAGTCCTTGTGCGGCCTGATCAATGTCTTGATGGCCGGCTTCATGGAATCCTTCTGTGGATTTGATTATTGTTTATTGTTTTCGGCTGCGGGTGCGGATGAGGGTTCCCGCAGCTGAACTTTTCCGGCAGCCATTCTTCGACGTTCATCTTCCATGGCGGCATAATGCTTCCGGGTTGTGTTAACATCCCTGTGACCGAGAACATCCGCAACCAGATAGATATCACCGGTTTCCTTATAGAGCTGGGTGCCGTAGGTACTGCGCAGTTTATGCGGGGTTATTTTTTTCAGTGTTGTTACGGTTTTTGAATACTTTTTGACAAGGTTTTCGACAGCCCTCACACTGAGTCTGCTCCGCTGCATGGACAGGAAGAGAGCATTTTCCGATCCCTCTTTGGGAAAAATCAATTCCCGTTCGTCCAGATAATTGATCAGGGCTTCCCGGACCTCCTGGCCGAAATAGAGAATAACCTCCGCTCCGCCCTTGCGGTGTATTTTCATACCGTTGGTGTCAAAATCAAGATCCGTGATATCCAGCCCGACACATTCCGATACACGGATCCCCGTGCCCAGAAGAAGGGTCATGATGGCCAGGTCACGAACCCGGGTCTTGTTATGGTATTTTTGCTGGGATTTTGTCAGTTTGTCTCCCTGCTCCACGCTGTCAAGCAGCCTGGCTACCTCATCCGGTTCAAGACGGATGATGGCCTGTTCGTGCTTTTTGGGGAGATTCAGGAGGCTGGCCGTATTATTACGGATCTGCTGTTTCTGATAGAAGTATTTATAGAAAGTGCGAATGCTGGCCGTCTTTCTCATCCGGCCCCTCTCTTCATTGGTGTGGACCTTGTTGTCCGGATCTTCATAGACTTTAAGGTAATCCATATAGTCTTCAAGCATGGACAGTGTCACCTGGTCAAGAATGGAAAGAGGCCATTCTGTCAGCGGGTGGGCACAGAGTTCCGGATACTCTGATTGGAGAAAGCGGAAAAAGACCCGAAGGTCATAGGCATAGGCGATTCGGGTTCTGGATGAAGTCTGCGGTTCAATTCCCCGGAAGAATTCCCTGCAGAAGGAGGGAAGCTCACGGAGCAGTCTGCGGAGACGTTTTTCATTTTCTATATTAACTTTATCGTTATAATCGGGTATACTCATTATGTTGCCTCATATACTATCGGAAAATGCTTTTGGCTGACGGATTTTATAACATCATAACACGACCATTGTAAATTTAAAAGCTTATGAAGAGAATTATAAAAAACCTGCTCTGTGTCATGATACTCATGATTCTGATCATTCTTTCCTGGGGAGCTGTCTATAAAGTGTCCCTCCGCTTTCCGGCTCTTGCTTACTATCAGGAAAAGTGTCTTGAATACTGGAAAGGATTCGGGGATCAGTCCGGTGCAGAGGAAGATGAAGTGGATAAAGAACTGGAAGACAGGGGAGTCTGGATCAGTTACCTGGAGATGGCTGATTTCCTGAAAGCTACGGATGGATCGGAAAAAGCCTTTCGCGCTTTTGCCGAGAGGATGGTTCTTCACTCCAAGGAGATGGGTTTTAACGTTATCATCTTTCAGGTCAGACCTTTTGGAGATGCCCTGTATGCCTCTGAAGTATTTCCTTGGTCTGCATATATCAGTTCAGAACAGGGACAGTCCCCGGGCTATGATCCTCTAGAAATCATGGTAAATCTGTGTCATGAGCATGATATGTATATCGAAGCCTGGATCAATCCCTACCGGATTGCAACAGACGATATGGAACTGTCTGAGGATAATCCGGCCTCCGGATGGATAAAGGAAAAAAGCCGCAATGTTCTCCATTATAAGGGAATATACTATTACAATCCCTCTTCCCGGAAAGTGCGGGAATTAATTGCAAAAGGAGTCCGTGAGATCGTCTCCTCATATGACATAGACGGCATACATATGGATGATTATTTTTATCCGGAGTTCACTGAGGAAAACGTAGAAAAGGTTTTTGATGCCGCAGATTATTTTGACGGCATCCGGGAGGGCAAGATTCCGGAATCCCTTTCTATTTCCGAATGGAGAAGAAAAAACGTGGACGCTCTGGTAGGCCTTCTCTACAAAACAGTGAAAGATGTGGATAAAGAGGTTCTTTTTGGAATCAGTCCAAACGGAAATCCGGATCTCTTATCCAGCGATCTGATCTACTATGTGAATCTTGATCGCTGGCTGGAGGAAGAAGGATTTGTTGACTATATCATGCCCCAGCTATACTGGGGTTATCATAATCGATACGCACCATTTGAAGAGGTACTCGGGTGGTGGGATCAAAAAGTGAAAGGAAGTCATGTCACCCTTTATATCGGATTGCAGGCCTACAAAATCGGAGGTCTGGAACTGGAAGACGGAAGCGGTGAGGAAGAGGAAATGATGGATCCTGAACTCCTGACAAGGCAGATTCGAACCCTGGATGTTATGAAGAATGTAAACGGTTTCTGTGTGTTCAGCTATCAGTATCTGGACCCGGATCATCCATGTTTTTTTACAGATGAAGATAAAGACTCTTCCTCCCACATTCTGCTTCTCCGTGATCTGGTAGACTCTCTTGATAAAGAAAAGGATTTTTATCCGGACTAGCAGGATAAGACATGCTTTTTCCAGCAGCCGGTTACAGATAATTAGCATTTTCTTCACAGGCCAGTCACATTTTCCCTTTATGATTATAGGCAAATGGACTGGCAAGGAGTGTATTATGATTCGATCGATTCGGTTTAAAATGACGGTGGTACTTATATTGATTCTGGGCGGCGTGCTGTTCTTTGCCTATATAATGAACAGTCTTTTTGCCGAGCAGTACTATGTGGACAGAGAGAAAAGAAATCTGCTTGATGCCTATCATCAGATTGACACGGCTATGAAAGAAGGGGAGGATTCCGGGAATCTGGATAATGTTATTGAAGATTTGTCCATGGAATCGAATATCAAAATCCTGGCCCTTCAAATATCCGGAAATATTCTTTCTCTAAAAGGCAATAAAGCCAACTTAAGAGACGATGACAGGATGTATGAGGCTATGTTCGGCTATCTGCAGACTATCTATATTAACAAGGATTTCCATGAGTGGATGTTTGAAGAGGATCAGGAAGTCAGACAGGAGATTATAAAGAGTCTCAGTGAATCTGAGGATGTGGCGGATCAGGAGATCTGTAAGCTTATCAAGGAAGGCTGTTTTATCACAGATATGAGAGACAGAAGGGGATCCGATCATGGACTCTATCTGTTCGGATGTAATCGGGGGAAATACCTGCTTGCCATGAGAATCCCCCTTGCGGATATTCAGGACAGTGCAGCCATAAGCCGTCAGCTTATGCTGCGAATCGGATTACTGGGTATTCTGATTGGCAGTATTATCATGTTTTCCTATGCATCCACCTTTACAAAGCCGATCAAGGAGATTGCCGCAGCATCGGAGGAAATGGCCCATCTGAATTTTGATGTAAAAGTCAGGACAGACCGAAAAGATGAACTTGGTATGCTGGGACACTCCATCAATAGTATGTCAGAGCAGCTCGAACATACCATAGCAGACCTCAAAACAGCCAATGTTGAATTGCTCGGGGATATCGAAAAGAAAGAGCAGATTGATGAGATGCGTAAGGATTTCCTTTCTCATGTGAGTCATGAATTGAAGACTCCCATCGCATTGATCCAGGGATACGCAGAAGGACTGAAAGAAAATATCAATGATGACCAGGAGAGCAGGGACTTCTACTGCGATGTCATCTCAGATGAAGCCATGAAAATGAATACCATGGTCCGAAAGCTGCTGAACCTCAATCAGATTGAATTTGGCAATAATGCATTGGATATACGAAGATTTGACCTCTGTCAGATGATCAGCAATAAGATAGCTGCCTCAAAGATTCTTTTTGAAAAGAAAAAGGCCCAGGTTGATTTTCTTGAGGAAGCCCCCGAATATGTCTGGGCCGATGAGCTGATGATCGAAGAAGCCTTCAGCAACTATCTGTCCAATGCTTTAAACCATGTCAGAGAAGGCGGACGGATCAGAATATGGTTTGAAAAAAACGAAAAAGATCTCAGGCTCCATGTAGTCAATCAGGGAAGTCTGATTCCGGAAGAGGATCTTGATAAAGTATGGATTAAATTCTATAAAGTGGATAAAGCCAGAACCCGTGAGTATGGAGGAAACGGTATCGGTCTGTCCCTGGTGGCAGCTACCCTGGAAGCTCATGGCAAAGCCTACGGTGTCAACAATCTTGAAGACGGAGTAGACTTCTGGTTTGATCTCGATCGGGAAAATGCTTAAGGAGAGGGAAAAATAAAAGGCATTAAAAAAAGGGTGTTCCGAAACCTATAGGCAGGCGATTAAAGAATAGCCGTCTGGTCTATAGATTTTGGAACACCCTTTTTATCCTTGGTGTTCTACATCATATTATTATAAGAAAATTCTATATTGAATACCTTGTATCTTCGATTAGTCTTCGTAGAGCGGGAAGCTGCCGGACTCATCTTCGTTGAATACATAGTATACAGCGTTTTCTTCAGGTTTGATATAAAGGTCCATCGTTTTGAGATCTTTAACCTTGCGGTCCTGATTTCCCTCGTCAACCCATACCTTTTTTGCCTTGGCGATAACTTCTTTGCTTTCAATCTGCTTTCCTGCAAACTCCACGTTGAATGTAGATTTCATATTAAAAAAACTCCTTTCAACTATCTCTTTAGATTTATTTTCCGTTTTTCATAATATACCAAACCAATTAAAAAATCAATAATAATTACGATTTTAGCTGTTTTTACGGAGAAAAGCTTCCTTTAAGTTTAACTATGTGTGTAAAATCACTATGAAACCCCAGAATAAAAAATGTGTTTTGAAAAGGTGCACGAAAGAATCATGGGTTATTTTACAGAATATACAGATTTTTGTGTCAGGACTCTGCAAAGAAAAACATGGGACGGGGCTTTGAGGAACTATGCTTTTCCGCAGGGAAGCTTTGAAGACTTGCTCTTTCTGTGGTAAGATAGAGAAGCAATCCGTGATGACTATTGACCTTTATATCATAATATTAGAGAATACGGTTAGAGAAAACGGAGAATGATTTTCAGAGAATAATCATCTGTCTTTTTTTAATTATGGGAAGATGATTGTGGAGAAATAAGATTATGAGAATTCGAAAAACTATGTCCGGAGATATTGACAGGATTATGGAAATCTATGAATACTCAAGGCAGTTTATGGCAGATCACGGAAATCCTGACCAGTGGGGACCGACAAATTGGCCGCCCAAAGACCTGATCATCCGGGACATCCAGGAGGGCCACAGCTATGTCTGCCTTGATGACCGGGATCAGATTATCGGGACCTTCTACTATATTTACGGTAAAGATATCGAACCTACTTACCGTGAAATATGGGATGGAAACTGGATTGACGACGGGCCTTATGGTGTTGTTCACAGGATTGCAGGTGATGGTTCCCGAAAGGGAATCGGTACATTTTGTCTGAATTGGGCTTTTGATCAATGCGGTCACATGCGTATCGATACCCATGGAGACAACACGGTTATGCAAAATCTGCTGAAGAAGCTGGGATTTATACACTGCGGAACAATCTATGTGGTGGAAGACCCTTATCCAAGGATGGCTTTTGAGAAAATATAACTATCTAATGAAAACTGGAGAGATCAGATAGACAGGTTAAAGGAGAAGTTCAGGATGATTGCAATTATCGACTATGATGCCGGAAATATAAAAAGCGTTGAGAAAGCAGTGAATCATCTGGGTCAGAAAGCTGTGATCAGCAGGGACCCGGATGTCATAATGGATAGTGAAAGAATTATCCTTCCCGGAGTGGGAGCCTTTGGCGACGCCATGGAAAAAATCAGAGAATACGGTCTGGAATCTGTTATTAAAGAGGCGGTGAAAAAGGGGACCCCTTTCCTGGGGATCTGTCTGGGACTTCAGCTTATCTTTGAATCAAGTGATGAGAGTCCGGGTGTAAAAGGACTTGGACTGCTTCCGGGAAAAATATTGAGAATTCCGGATGCCCCGGGTATCAAGATTCCTCACATGGGGTGGAATTCCATAAACATCTGCCCGGAAAGTCATGATAAGGGAGAAGGGAAGCCAAAGCTCTTCAGAGGAATTGATGACCATTCCTATGTGTACTTTGTCCACTCCTATTATCTCAAAGCTGAAAACAGCCTGGATGTGGCTGCAACAACAGAGTACGGAGGGACCCTGATCCATGCAGCAGTGGAACATGACAATATCTTTGCCTGTCAGTTCCATCCGGAAAAAAGCAGCAGCCTGGGATTGAAAATACTGGAAAACTTTATCAGACAATAGACCCGGTAAAAAGCAAGTGAAGAAAGAAACAGGAGAAAAAGAAATGTTTACAAAAAGGATTATTCCCTGTCTTGACGTTACGGAAGGCCGGGTGGTAAAAGGAGTGAACTTTGTCAACCTCATAGATGCAGGAGACCCTGTGGAGATTGCCAAAGCCTATGACGCGGCCGGAGCGGATGAACTGGTATTTCTCGATATCACGGCCTCTTCAGACGCCAGAAAGACAGTGGTGGACATGGTCAGAAGAGTAGCGGAATGTGTATTTATTCCCTTCACCGTAGGAGGAGGAATCCGCACGGTGGAAGACTTCAGGGAGATACTTCGGGAAGGAGCGGACAAGGTATCTGTTAACTCAGCCGCCATCATGCGGCCTGAACTCATATCTGAAGCAGCCGAGATCTTCGGCAGCCAGTGCGTTGTTGTCGCCATTGATGCAAAGAGAAGAGAAGATGGCGGATGGAATATCTTTAAGAACGGCGGCCGGATCGATATGAAAATCGACGCGGTAGAATGGGCCATGAAAGCACAGGAGCTGGGAGCCGGTGAAATCCTTTTGACCAGCATGGACTGCGATGGGACAAAGGCAGGCTATGACATCGAACTGACAAGAACCATATCGGAAAACGTATCCATACCGGTTATCGCATCCGGCGGGGCAGGGACAAAAGACCACTTTTTAGATGCTTTCGAAAAAGGAAAAGCTGACGCAGCACTTGCGGCATCCCTCTTTCATTTCAAAGAATTGGAGATTCATGATCTCAAACAATATCTGGCTAAGAAAGGTGTTCCAATGAGGATCCAATAAATTGGACAGGGGGGACGTATCATGGGACAGCGGGGACGCATCATATCGTCCCACATTGTTTAAATATCTACAATGTGGGACGATATGATGCGTCCCCCCTGTCCCACCTGATCCGGCCCCTCCGTCGCGTTTTATTCCATATTTTTTACGGCGGTTGCCAGCATCAGCTTGATTCTGTTGATCTGGTTTACCTCGGATGCGCCGGGGTCGTAGTCGATGGCTACGATGTTGGATTCAGGGTATTGACGGCGGAGTTCTTTGATTACACCCTTGCCGACAACATGATTTGGCAGGCAGGCAAAGGGCTGGGTGCAGACGATGTTGGGTGCTCCGGCGTGGATCAGCTCGATCATCTCTCCGGTGAGGAACCAGCCTTCTCCGGTCTGGTTACCCAGGGATACAATGGGTTTGGCGTATTCGGCTAATTCACTGATAAAGGGCGGCGGGTCAAACCGGCTGCTTTTTTTCAGTTCTTTTCGGAGAGTTCTCCGATAGAATTCCAGGGCACGGATTCCCAGGTTGAGCAGTCTGGCGTTTCGCTTGGATTTGCCCAGGTAGTCTGCTTTGAAGTTCTGGTTATAGAAGGAGTAGAAGAGGAAGTCGAGAAGGTCCGGCATGACGGCTTCGGCTCCTTCCTGCTCCAGCACTTCCACCAGATGATTGTTGGCGTCAGGCAGGAATTTGACCAGGATTTCACCTACGATTCCTACCCGGGGTTTGCGTTGGTCCGTGATGGGCAGCTTGTCGAAATCATGTATGATTCCGCGGATATTTCTGTTGAATTCCCGGTAATTTGCTTTCATCAGGGACTTTATACAGCGTTTTTTCCATTTCTGATGGAGACGGTTTGCTGAGCCTTTTACCTTTTCATAGGGGCGTACCCGGTAGAGGACTCGCATAAAGAGGTCTCCATATATGATTCCCTGCAATACACGGATCAGCAGGGATGGGGTGTAATGGAAGCCTTCGTTTTTCTCTATTCCCTGGACACTAAGAGAAATGACGGGAATCTGTCCGAATCCGTTGTTCTCCAGTGCTCTTCGTATAAATCCAATGTAGTTGGTCGCTCTGCAGCCTCCTCCGGTCTGGGTGATGATGACAGCAGTTTTGTCAAGGTCATATTTGCCGGATGTGAGGGCGGTCATAATCTGCCCGACTACAATGAGTGAAGGATAGCATGCGTCGTTGTTGACGTAGCGCAATCCGACATCGACGGCTTTTCGGCCCATCTCCGGCAGGATTTCTACCTTGTAACCGTCATGTTCAAAGGCTGGCTTGAGCAGGTCAAAATGAATCGGTGACATCTGGGGTACCAAAATGGTGTAGCCGTCTTTTTTCATCTGTTTGGTGAATTCCACTTTGGTGATGTTGGACGGTTTGGGCTCCGGCAGTATACCCTTCCGGTTCCTGATTCTTACGGCAGCGATCAGGGACCGGATTCGGATCCTGGCGGCGCCGAGATTATTGACTTCGTCGATCTTGAGCACGGTGTAAAGCCTGCCGGATCCGGAAAGAATATCATTGACCTGGTCGGTTGTGACGGCGTCCAGGCCGCAGCCAAAGGAATTCAGCTGGATAACTTCAAGCTGAGGATTCTTTTTGGCGTAGTTGGCAGCCGCATAGAGCCTGGAATGGTACATCCACTGGTCTGAGACAATCAGGGGACGCTCAACGCTTTCCAGGTGGGAGATGGAGTCCTCGGATAAAACGGCGATGCCGTAGGAGTTGATCAGCTCGGGTATGCCGTGATTGATCTCCGGATCCACATGGTAGGGACGGCCGCCGAGGACAATACCCATGCCTCCTGTCTCCGCCAGATAAGCCAGTGTCTCCTCACCCTGCTGGCGGATATCGAAACGGACGGCTGCGGATTCCCTGTAGGCGGCATCGACAGCCAGATCGATTTCTTCCTGACTCAGATCAAAGTGGGGTGACAGTTCGTCATAAAGACGTGTTTTTAATACCTGCGCATTGTCAAGGGCCAGGAATGGATTTAGAAAAAGGATATCCGGATTCCTCAGCTCTTCCATGTTGTTTTTGATGTTTTCCGCATAAGATGTCACGATGGGACAATTGTAGTGGTTGTTGGCATCGGGAGTCTGATTCTCCTCATAGGGAATACAGGGATAGAAAATATTCCGAATTCCCTTTTTTAGCAGCCACATTACATGCCCATGGGCGATCTTGGCAGGATAGCATTCAGACTCGCTGGGGATGGATTCTATACCCAGCTCATAAATCTTCCGGGAAGAACGGGGTGAAATCCGCACCCGGAATTTCAATTCGGTAAAGAAGGTAAACCAGAAAGGATAATTCTCATAGAGGTTCAGAACTCTGGGAATACCAATCTCTCCCCGGACAGCCTGATCAGGCGGCAAAGGTTTGTAGCCGAAGAGGCGGTTGTATTTATACTCATACAGATTGGGTACTTTCTCCTTATTCTTTTCCAGACCCAGTCCCCGCTCACAACGGTTGCCTGAGATGAATTTTCTTCCTCCTCCGAATTCATTGATTGTCAGAATACAATGATTGTTGCAATGTGGACACCGGCTCATGGAAGTCGTGTAGTCAAGGTTAATGATCTGGTCCAGGGACAGCATCCGGCTATCTCCGGTCTCCTCGGCCCGCTCCCTGGCGATCAGGGCAGCGCCGAAAGCGCCCATGATACCGGCTATATCCGGCCGGACGGCTTTGCATCCGGAGATTCTTTCAAAACTGCGGAGGACGGCATCATTGTAGAAGGTTCCTCCCTGGACTACGATTTTACTGCCTAACTGGTCGGGGCTGGTCAGCTTGATGACCTTAAGAAGAGCATTGCGGATAACCGAATAGGCAAGGCCGGCGGAAATATCCCCGACAGAAGCTCCTTCCTTCTGGGCCTGTTTCACCTTGGAATTCATAAAGACAGTGCATCGGCTTCCCAGGTCAATAGGAGAAGGGGCAAAAAGTGCTATTTTCGCAAAATCAGAGATAGAGTAATTCAAAGATTTAGCAAAGGTTTCAATAAAAGACCCGCAGCCGGAGGAGCAGGCTTCATTCAGAAGGACATTATCTACGGCATGGTTGCGGATCTTGATACATTTCATATCCTGTCCGCCTATATCCAGTATGCAGTCCACATCCGGCTCAAAGAAAGCTGCCGCATAGTAGTGAGCCATGGTTTCCACTTCACCGTGGTCCAGATTCAAGGCGGCCTTGATCAGAGCTTCCCCGTATCCTGTGGAACAGGAGCCGGCAATATAAGCACCTTCCGGCATGATTTTCTTCAGTTCTTTGACAGAACGGATTGTTGTGTTCAGAGGACTGCCATTGTTATTATCGTAAAAATGATAGAGAAGATCTCCACTTTCACTGACCAGGGCAACCTTGGTTGTGGTGGAACCGGCATCGATTCCGAGATAACAGGGGCCGGTATAGTTAGAAAGATCGCCTTTTTTAACCGTAAACCGGCTGTGATCTTTCACGAAAGCATGGTATTGTTCCTGATCCTTGAAGAGAGGATCCAGCCGCTCGACCTCCACCCTCAGCTTGATGTCCGATTCAAAAGCCGATAAGAGCTCATCCATGGTCATTTGGCAATCTTCACTGGCATTGAGAGCCGCACCTTTAGCCGCAAACAGATGGGAATGATCCGGGTCGATGATGTGATCCTGGTCCAGGTCCAGGGTCCGGATAAAAGCATTTTTAAGCTCCGGAAGAAAATGAAGAGGGCCTCCCAGAAAGGCTACATGACCCCGTATCGGTTTTCCGCAGGCCAGTCCGCTGATGGTCTGGTTTACTACCGCCTGGAAAATAGAAGCGGCAAGGTTCTCTTTTGTGGCTCCTTCATTAATCAGAGGCTGAATATCGGACTTGGCAAAGACACCGCACCGGGCTGCAATCGGATAGATGGTATCATATCCGGCTGCATATTCATTCAGTCCGGAAGCATCCGTCTGCAGAAGGCTGGCCATCTGGTCGATAAAAGAGCCGGTCCCTCCGGCACAGACTCCATTCATTCTCTGTTCGATTCCATGGTCAAAGTAGATGATCTTGGCATCTTCTCCACCCAGCTCGATGGCCACATCCGTTTTGTCATTATAATCCTGAAGAGCATCGGAGACACAGATTACTTCCTGGCAAAAGGGGATAGAAAGATACTCTGAGATAGCCATACCTCCCGATCCGGTCACAGTCGGATGGACCGTGAGATTGGACAGGCTTTCTCTGGCCAGAGCCAGCAAGTCCCGAAGCGTTTCCTTGATATTGGCAAAATGCCGGCGATAGTCCGAAAAGAGAATCTTGTGATCCTGATCCATAATAGCCACTTTTACCGTGGTAGAACCGATGTCAATTCCAAGTGAGTGTTTCATAATTAACGAGTCTCCTTTGTATGAATAAAAGTGTTAGGACTTATTCAATGATATTCACTTGATCAAATGAATCATTAAATAATTATTATAACCGAGGTCAAACAAAAAAACAACCGTTTCCCTTTGTGGAAAAAGGAGACAAAATCTTTGACAAAGCCCTGTGTATTTCATATAATAAATGTTTAGAGAGATGCTCAATGGGAACGGCCCGGCGATTCTCTGCAACTTGTGTGATGCGCCTGCGCGTCTTCCCTGTGTAATTGTTTTTTTGAGGAATGGTCTATGATTCGAGTTTTCAGGACAACAGATGTCGGAATAAAAAAATTTACGGATATCGAGCCCGGAAGCTGGATTGCCCTTACCGCTCCGACCACGGAAGAATTGAGGACGATCTCGGAAAAATACAAGATTGATCTGGCAGATTTGAAGAGTCCTCTGGATAAGGAAGAGCGATCCCGCATTGAGTCGGAAGATCATTATACTTTTATTATACTGGATATCCCGACCACAGAGGAGAGGAATCAGAGGGAGTTTTATGTAACTATTCCCATAGGTATTTTTTATCTGGAAGATGTAATCATCACGGTCTGCCTGGAGGATACCCCCCTCCTTACCCTTTTTATGGATGGCAGGGTCCGCAACGCTTCAACCCTGAAAAGAACCCACTTCCTTTATAAGATGCTTTATCGGAATGCGACCATGTATCTGCAGTTCCTGAGGGTTATCGATAAGAAATTTGAAGAGATTGAGACCAAGCTCCAGGTGACTATGAGGAACGAAGAGCTGATCGAGATGCTTGATCTTGAGAAATCTCTGGTCTACCTCAGTACATCCCTGCGTGGAAATGAAGTGGTGCTTGAAAAGATGAAGAGGATATCCGTCATCCGGAGAACAGAGCAGGAGAAAGAAATCCTTGAAGATGTAATCGTCGAGAATAAGCAGGCCATCGAGATGGCAAGGATCTATACGGATATTCTGAATGGAACCATTGATGCCTATGCCAATATCATCAACAACAACATGAACACGGTTATGCGTTTCCTGTCGATCATTACCGTGGTCCTGACTGTTCCGACCATCATCACCGGAGCCATAGGCATGAACCTGAAGGGCATTCCCTTTGAGAGGCACCCCGAGGGCTTCTGGCTCATGATTGGGTGCATAGTGATAGCCACAGTGATTGCCGGTATCTACATCGGACGGAGTAAAAGACTGAAATAGAAAGAAAAAAGGAGATTTTCCAAATCGAAGCTGAGGGAAAGGATAAGAATTGGCCTGCCGTCAGCTGACAAAGGGTACTGTACAATTCGGAGGAGAATGTTATGAACTGGCTAAGTCGTCTGGAAAGGAAATTCGGGGGAAGAGGAATTGATAATCTTCCATTATATATTGTAATCATCTATGCCTTTGGCACTGTGATGAACTTTGCCACCGGGGGAAGTTTTTATGAAATGACCTGTTTTTCTCCGGCTCTGGTGATTCAGGGGCACCAGTTCTGGAGGCTTATTTCCTTTGTCGCAGCGGTCCGCATGGGAAACAGTCTCATGGACATGCTCTTCCTCTTTTTTATTATGATGTTTTACTATGTGATCGGCCAGGCTCTTGTCCAGGTATGGGGATCCTTCCGCTTTACTCTCTATATTCTCTTCGGCCTTCTGGGAACCCTCCTGGCCGGCTTTGTGGCCTACGGCGTATCGATGGTGGTGAATCCTGCACTGGGATTTACGATTTTTCTGGATACTTATTATCTGATTCTCTCCATGTTTCTGGCTTACGCCGCCATATTCCCTGAGGTGACGGTCTACCTTTACGGTCTGATTCCTCTCAAGGTCAAATGGCTGGCCTTTCTGGATCTGGCCCTTCTGGCCTTTGACTTTGTTACCGGTACTTTCAGCGTGCGTATCTGTATCGTGATCAGCCTTCTCAACTTCCTGATCTTTTTCCTTTCTTCCCGGAACTTCAGCAAGGTCCGGCCCAAAGAAGTGAAAAGAAGGAAAGATTTTCGCAGGAAGGCAGCCGGGACAGGAAGCGGAACCGCTCCCCAGATGGTCCGCCACCGTTGTGCAGTCTGCGGCAGAACGGAGAAGGATAATCCTGATCTTGAATTCCGCTACTGTTCCAAATGCAACGGCAGCCGGGAATACTGCAACGACCATCTTTTTACCCACACCCATGTAAAGTAATCTGATGATATCAGGAGAATGGTAATGGTTCTTTCGAATAATATAGTCATAGGTAAAACAATACTGGACAGGGCGCCGGAGCTTTTGACTTTCCTCATGAAATATCCGGATGAAACCGACCGGACAAGTCATAAAAAAGCAGGATTTAAGGACCTGTTTCTGGAGATCAAAAAGATTGTTCTGAGAAAGGAATGGGAAGTATCGGATGTGGGAGAGGATCTCTTCAAGCTGTCCTGGTATGTCATAACAACTACTCCCATGGACAACAATCTCATGTATATCATGTCCGGAGCCGAGCTTCTGAGGACCTGGATCGATGTCCGTTCCCTGAGGGTTCTTGGTATTGCGGGATCGGCCGGGGAAGGCCGGGAACTTGTAGGCCGGATCATGGAAGAATGTATCGCTGATGGAGCATTAGACCAGATGAAGGAGTATCTGGAGAGTTTTTAGGAGGCTTTTTCATTGCTTGGTATAGTTTTGAATATATTAAAAATAATAGGAATCATCCTCTTGGTTCTCCTGGCTCTTCTCCTCCTGGTGATCTTACTGGTCCTGCTGGTTCCTGTTCGCTATACATTTTACGGACAGAAACCGGAGACTAATGATCTGGAGGGTAATATCCGGTTCAGCTGGCTTTTTCGGATTCTTTACGCAGAGATCTATGCGGATTTGAATGGAGTGAAATACTACATAAAGGCTCTGGGTTTCAAACTGGCCGGAAATACACCGGAGGAAGAGAAAGACAGGGAGAGCGCCAAAGAGGACAAGGAAGCAGACGAAAGCCCGGACGGGGAGGCGAGTGAGGATAAAGCAGACCGTCCCCCGCAAGGAGAGGCAGACGAGGACAAAACGGAAGAGAGCCCGGAGGGAGAGACAGTCGAGGACAAAGCAGACCGTCCCCCCCAAGGAGAGGCAGACGAGGACAAACCCGACCGTCCCCCGGGAATCGAAAGCGGAAAGGAAAAAGATGAACCCGCTGTCCAAGTGGAAAGCGGGGCGGACAGCGAGCCGGAAAAGAATGAACTTAAGCCGCCGGAGTCCTTCGGGACCCAGGAGCCGGCACAGGAAAAGCCGGACAAGCCAAAGCTTTCAGATCGTATTCTGGATGCTATTGATGGGTTCTATCAGAAATTGAAGGACCTGCACCAAACAGTCCTTGACTTGAACGCTAAGGTGGAATCTTTAATCGATAAGGCCAAAGCCCTCCACCTTGATACCTGCATTCCCTTTACCCTGGTTTTGCTGAAGAGAGTTCTGATCCACATTCTGCCTCGAAAGCTGGATGGCCGACTGGATTACGGATTGGATGACGGTTACAGGATGGGACAGATTACGGTAGTGGCTTCGGCCCTCTATCCCCTCTACGGAGACCATGTGAGAACGGTTCCTCATTTTGAGAGAAGTATTCTGACCGGTCATCTGGAGGGAAAGGGCAGGATCCGGATCGGATTTCTGGTATGGCAGATTATCCGGGCTTTACTGAACCGGGATATGAGAAACCTGATTATTAAGATCATAAAAAAAGACCTGTAAAGAAATAATCAACAGGGATAGAGAATAAGAGGAAAAAGGGACAGTAAGGACTGGTAAATCGGAAAAGGATAGTGAAAATAAAAAACCATAGAAATACTGTAGGAGTAAAAAGGATAGGGAAACTGTAAAGGAGATAGGATATGAGCAGAAACCAGATTAAAGAAACGGCAAATACATTTTTTGAAGGAATGGAGAAAATGTTTTCCACTAAAACAGTGGTTGGTGAGCCTAAACAGGTCGGCGACACCGTGATTGTCCCCCTGATGGACGTCTCCTTCGGCATGGGAGCAGGAGATGTGGGAAAGGATCAGTCAGACAGGTCCATGGGTGGCATGAACGGAAAGATGTCACCGAGCGCGGTTCTGGTCATCAAAGACGGGGTGACACGTCTTGTGAGTGTGAAAAACCAGGATGCAATGAATAAGGTTCTTGATATGGTGCCGGATGCTGTCAGCAAGATCAGCAGCCTGATTGAGTCCCGGGGCAAGGAAGATCCGGAAGTTGAGAAAGTCGTGGATGAGGTAATATCCGCTCCTGAAGAATCTTTGGAAGGATAAAGAATTTTTTTCTTGCATTTTATAATTCTTTCTGTTAGAATGAATTTCGTTGTAAGCCTTTGGGGCTTAACATTATGAGTGAGGAGGTGCAGCCATGGCAAGATGCGCTATTTGTGATAAAGGTGCTCATTTCGGTATCAAAGTGAGCCATTCTCATAGAAGATCGAACAAGATGTGGAA
>CADBME010000241.1 GCA_902795715.1 uncultured Lachnospiraceae bacterium
AAATCGGTATGGGTATCCATGGCGAGCCCGGCGTAAGAAGAGGCAAGATCGATACTGCTGATAATGTAATCAATGAGATTATGGATCCGATTCTGAAGGATCTTCCTTTCGTAGAGGGAGACGAGGTTTATGTACTGGTGAACTCCTTGGGTGCTACACCTCTTATGGACCTCCATGTTTGCTACAGAAGAGTTGCTCAGATCCTTGAGGAGAAGGGTATCAAGGTTTACAAAGCTCTGGTTGGACCGTTTGCCTGCTCCATGGATATGGCCGGTATGTCCGTAACCCTTATGAAGCTTGACGACGAACTGAAAGAGCTTATGGATGCTCCTTGTGATACTCCATACTTCACACAGAAATAATTAGTTTACAAAGAGGTTAACATGAGTGATTACAATTTAAGTAAAGACTATTTTGTTAAGGTAATCGAAGACCTGATTACCCTTGTAGATCAGAGAAAAGAGTATTATACCGAACTGGACTCTCAGATTGGTGATGGAGACCATGGAATCAACCTGGAAATCGGTTTCCGTGAAGTCAACAAGAATCTGGACGAGTGGAGAAATCTGAATGTTCGTGATCTCTATAACAATGTAGGGAAAGCTCTTCTGGATAAGGTTGGCGGATCTTCAGGACCGCTTTACGGCAGCTTTTTCATGAAGTTCGGTCTTCCGATCAAGTCAAAAGGACCGGATGAGGGAGCTACTTTCGAAGAGTTCATTCAGATGATGGATAAGGGTGTTGCCATCATCCAGAAGCGTGGAAAGTCCACCAAGGGCGAGAAGACCATGCTGGATACCTTTATTCCGGCTCTGGAGACTCTGCGCAGCGAGTATGAAGCAGGTACTCCGGCTAAAGAGTCTATGGAAAAGGCTGTAGAAGCCGGAAAAGAAGGCCTTGAGTTTACAAGAAATATTGTTGCGACCAAGGGACGTGCCATGAGACTTGGAGAGCGTGCCATCGGCCATCTGGATCCGGGTGCTGCATCCGCAGCTGAATTCCTTGAGGTATTCTACAAGGATATGCCGTAAATGAGACTGGAAGATAAAAAAAGACAGAAGGAGACAGGGGACAGTTCTCTGTCTCCTTTTTTAGGGAATAGGCGGGAATACCCGGTAATTGAATTGCCGTCAAGTTCACGGAGGATATGAAATGGAAAAAAAGAAAAAGAGCACCTGGAAAGTTGTTGCGATGGTCGCCGGAATCATTATAATCGTCCTCGCATTGTTTGTACTCCTTCGCAGCTGTGGTTTTGCAGGATTCAGGAGTAAGCTTGGCGACATCAAGGGGAAGCTGATCGGTAATTCTTTTCATTGCTATTTCTACGATAACAGTGGGAATAAGTATCTGACTGTTTCAGGAAGGAAGATAAGTTTAGAAGGAAATATTGTGGAGGATGCCAAGATTAATTCTGTTGATGGATCGGTTAGTACTTCCTATGATCTTTCTTCGGTGATTACGGTCAATGTTGACGGAAGGCAGCTTCAGAGTTGTGGCGATACCATAATCTTTGAAGAGAAGGGATTGGAGCCGGATGCTACCTTTAACCTGAAAGATGTGGAGAGTGATTCTTCCGGAGTTTCCGGAACGACGTATATATCGAATATTGTAAATAAATACAAAAATTATTTTGGTAAGGCTCAGGTTGTTGTGATCCAGAGCCAGCTGGGTGTGCCCATCTGTGCCTACTCGGGAAAGAAGGTATACTGGGAGGTTAGCGAGGGACTGCCCAAAACGACAAAATTGATGATTGATAAAAAGGCTCTTTATCTCCATCGGGCTAATTTTCAGATTATCGATAGAGACCTTATCCAATAATCAGGAGATATCGATAATAATCTGACATTTTTCTTTCATTTCTAATAAGACTGCCCTTCCGACACTAGAAATTCACGGATATATGATACAATTCCATATATTCTGAGAAATAGTAGGGATTCTCTTTTCGACCTTTATAAAGCAACACCGTTTCTGGACAATGACAGAAATCCGGATGCAGATGAAAAGACTGTGAAACGGGAGGGGATAGAATTGAGAGAGAGAAGGGCAGGTTTATTATTCTTGTTCTTTTTCCTTGCAGGAGGAATTCTTTTTATATCATGTAAAAGCTATGCTGCAGGAAAGAGAACGATTCGGGTAAGCAAACCCAAAACGATTTTTGTGGGCGAAGAAACAACCATTAAAGTCTACAATATAGAAAAACGAAAGGTTTCCTTTCTAATCAATCGAAGAGGACTGGATAAAATTAGTATTGTAAAAAAATCGAAGAATTCGATTGTCATAAAGGGAAAAAGACCTGGAGAGGTTCACCTGACTGTCCGCTTTAAAAGGAGAAAGTCGCTTAGAACCACCATTAAAGTGGAGAAGAATATAAATTCCCTGCATCTTAGCCATAAATCAATGCTTTTGTCCGGGGGAAATTACGGAACGATAGCTGCATTTTTGGGAAAAAGATGTGTTTCCCGGGGAACACGGTGGACGGTTTCAGACAGGGATGGCCTTTACCTGGGGACTTTCGGGGGAGACAATGGCGTAGAGGACTGGGAGAATAATACGGTTTATGGTATCAAGCCGGGTACCTATACCATTTATGCGGAGTACAGGGGTAAAAAAGCAGCTTGCCAGGTGACTGTCAAAAAGACCAGTGACCGGTGGATTGAGATGTGTCGGTTAAAGGAACGGGCAGATCAATACCAGAAGACAATCAAAAGGGCCATGAAGGAAAGTGTTAAACCCGGTATGACCGATTTGGAGAAAGCAAAAGCCCTTGCAGAATGGCTATGCAGAAATGTGGATTATGATAATAGCGGAAAAAAGAATTCAGAAGAAGAAGCTTTTGTAGACGGGCTTACTGCCTGCCAGGGATATGCGGAGGCCTACAATGTTCTTATGAACAGGGCAGGTATTTACTGCTGTGTGGTTCATGGCCGGACCTACCCCAGGAAAAAATCCAAAAAGAATATCAGCCATGCCTGGAATATTGTCTATATCGATGGGGCCTGGTATCATGTCGATGTCACCTGGATGGATCGGGGGAAGAAAATCCGATACAAATCCTTCATGAAATCTTCAGCTTATTTTGCCAAAAGAAATCCAAGAAGAAAAAAATGGACGGTAGAATACTATAATTTTCCTGAGCTGATCATCTACCTTCACACCAGGCCGGAGACAGGGAAAAAATACGATAAAATCAAAAGCAGGATGTGGAAGAAAGGGACCTGGAAAAAATACTTAGAAAAAAAGATAAGGTCAGGTAAAAAGAAGAAAAAAAAGAATGAGTCACAGGTCCATCATGCAAATCAAATATTATTATAATCATTATTATATGATTAGGAAAAGGCACGTATCGGGGACATACGATACGTGCCTTTTTATATAGAGCTTTTCACGAAGACTTACATGAAAAGCGGATTTTATAAGAGTCCATGAATTTTCATGTGGTCAGAAGCATGGGATTCATCTTATAAAGACAGGCTTGATTTATACAATAGCAATGGGGCGGACAAACATACCGGTAGCTCCCCTTACCTTGGATACGTTGCAGATGAAGCAGAATTCATACTGCTTGTCAGCAGCGAGCTCATCAAGCTGAACATACTCGAGAATATGAACGCCCTGCTGGATCAGGAGATAGTGGTGAACCGGCTGCGGATGCTCCGGAACGGAAGTAGAGCCATCGGCATTGAAACCGTCGATACATGCTTTGTCATCACCCAGAAGAATAGCTCCGCACTCTTCGACCAGATAGCGGGCAGCGCTTACGCCAAGTCCTGCATCACCGCAGCGGTCACTTGGCCATGCGTCAGCACAGCGGACCATAACAGCATCACCGGGACGGAGTTCAACACCTTCCCATTTAGCACATCCTTCGCAGTCTTCTGCGGTGATAATATAGTTGTTGGGAAGGTGCTCTACGCCCTTGTATCCTGCCATATCAAGAAGAACGCCTCTCATAACCATGGGTGGTGTGGATGCGATGTCACAACGGCCGGGACCGAAGTTGGTACAGTACTCGTCTCCGGAAAAACCATTGTAGAAATGGTTATCATCACCAGTTGTAAAATGTGAAAGGGCATCCATATGTGTTCCAACATGCATGGAGGAGATCATAATCTCCGTGTTGAGACCCATGTGATACTCTTTAGCATTGGTAGGAACATCCAGCCATTCGCCTTCTTTATACCAGTTAACGCTGGCATCGATGTTGGTATCCTTCATATTCTGGCGGCCCTTGGGTGAAGCGTAAGTTACCAGTTCAAAACCGGTGTGGCCTGCCCATACAGGCATTCCTTTAAAACGTTCTGTTTCAAGATCGTATATTTTTCCTTTTTTTACCAACTGAATTGCAGCAAGCACACTATCCTGGGTGATTTCCTGAGCAGCACCTACCTCATCGTCTTTTCCGTACTTGTCCCAAACATTTTCATTGATCCATGAGTTGTCGTGATAGTCTTTTTTCATTTTTCTACCTTCCTTTCATCAATTGATTTGATAAATGTATCAATAAATCTTTCTCTCCGAATCCCCCCGATTTGGATAACAGTGAAAGATTATGATCCCTGGTCGATCCTCTGATCAGAACAGTTCCCGGAGCAGGTTCACATATGGGATTGAGGACAAGCTCGGGATATTGTTGTATCGATGCGTAAAGTGTATCACCGCCGATGATCATGATCAAAGATTCAGGATTGGATTTGGATAAGCGGAAGAAAATCTCGCCTAGTCTCTTCGCGATACGGCCGGCAATTTCCTTTTCCGGAATCTGGTGAAGGGCCGCATATTGTTTTGCTCCTTTCAGGGTATCCGGAGAAAAGACATCAAAGATAATCCTGTCATGTATGCGGCACATTTCTTCCAGTTCTTTCAGGAAATGTATGCCATCCTGTGTTTGCAGGTAACTTTCTTCCAATTTCTCTTTTTCGGTAAGTGTGCGCCGGAAAAAACCATTTTCCCGGGCATAGTCCATCTGACTTCCTGTAACCTGATTGATGCTGCCGCTCAGGACAATCATTTTTTCCTTTTTTTCAAATGATTCCGCCTTGGTGTAATTGAAATCAAGATCTTCCGCAAGTACTTCGGCAAAACCGGCACAGCCGGCTGTGATGTCAAGGGCATGCTCTTCTTTCAGCTGTCTGCCGATTCTAACCAGATCATCTGAGCTTCTGGCGTCATAGATAATGATTCCGGCATCGGATTTCCCTTCTCCGGATCCGTGGATCTCCTGGGTAACGATGTCTGACTCCATATGAATCAGCCGGCTTACAGAAGAAAAGGGGACAGGATTAAAGGGGTCTTTGCCGAAAATACTTTCCGAAACCGGGACTCCCCGGATATAATGAATACCCTTTAAAGTGTATCGGTCCTCCTTGGGAAGAGCCGGAACAAACCGCACCGGTTTTTCGACTGCCTTATATAATGCTGTCAGCTCAGCACCGATATGGCCCCTGAGAGCAGAATCTGTTTTTTTATAGAATCTGCGGATTCCCTTTTCCATACATTCACAAGCCAGATGAAAGATCCGGTTCTGCGCTGTATCTTTATCAAGATGACGCGTTTCAGTGTCGATAATGATTGCTTCGGTATCCTTTGAAATCTCCTGAAAGGGGATTGGATTGCCTGTGAAAACCTGGGTGCGAATGCCTTTCATGGAGAACTTTATGCCGGTGTCGAGAGCGCCGGTCAAATCATCTGCGATTACTGCCAGTTTAACCATATGTTCTCCTTTCCCCAAGAAAGCTACAATCTGTCGGCTGCGCTCTGTATGGCATAATCAATGGCATTGAGCAGGCTGATTTCGTTCATAACCCCCTGGCCTGCACAATCGAAAGCGGTTCCATGGTCGACAGAAGTCCGGATAATAGGTAATCCCAGGGTAACGTTGACTCCTTTTACCGCCTCCCACTTCTTCTCTTTCTGATCATATACAAATCCCACCAGTTTGAGGGGAATATGTCCCTGATCATGGTACATGGCAACGACAATATCATATATGCCGCCTCTGGCCTTAGAGAAGACGGTGTCCGGGGGAACCGGGCCTTCCGCATGGATACCTTCGGAAAGGGCCTGCCTGATGGCGGGAATGATTTCGTCAATCTCTTCTCTTCCGAACAATCCGTTTTCTCCGGAGTGAGGATTCAGTCCCGCAACGGCAACCTTGGGTTGTTCTATCCCGATTTTCCTGCATTCCCTGTCAGCCATACGTATGCAGGACAGGATGCGTTCTTTTTTTGCCCGGTCGCAGGCTTCCCTCAGTGAGACATGTGTAGAAACATGAACTACCCTCAGATTTTCGTGCACCAGCATCATGGCATAGTCTCTAGTGCCGGTATCGTGGGCGTATATTTCAGTGTGACCGGAAAAATGGTGTCCGGCCAGATTGATGGCTTCTTTATTTAAAGCATTTGTTACCGTAGCATCGACCTTTCCGGACATGGCTAAAGAGATTACTTTCCGGACACAGGCAAAGGCCGCGTTACCGCACATCTTTGATACTTTCCCGAAAGAAAAAGCATCCATGTCAATCAGATCCATGTGATAAACATCGATAATACCATAGGTAAAGGCACATTCCTCTATGGAGCCAACTTCATGGATAACAAGATCAGGATTGGCAAGAATGTCTTTTTCCCGCAGAATATCGAGCATCATTCGAAAGACCTTGGCATCTCCGATGACAACAGGACAGGATCGGTCATAGAGCGATTTTTGTGAAAGTGCTTTTATTGTTATTTCAGGGCCACCTCCCGCAGGGTCTCCCATGGTAATGCCTATAACAGGTTTTCTGTTCATCATAACTGTCCTCCTTCCCCCCTGGCCGGGACAGGATTCCTGTAGCCTGTCCCGGTCAGCCTTCCGCTTTTGCAGGAATGCAAACTGCAGTCCCTCTTTCCGGCGGCAGTCATCAAGATGATTTCTACCTTCCGAAATCGGAGTACTATGTATTCAGTATACAAGTTCTTATAATAATTGCATTTGTTAATACGCCAGTGTTCGTTTTAATATGAAACATTATTTAGAAATCTTTTGTGTCAATATTCAATTGCCTTGCAATATGTTTAAATATGAAATATAATGACAAGAAAAGCTGAAGATGAAGAAGGATAAGGATTGGGAAAAAGTTCTCAGGTTTGATATAGTAAGGAGCAGGAGAAGATGGAAAAGGCAATAGAAGTTCTGGCCATACTTCCCTATACGGAGCTGACCAGGCAGGTGGAAAAGGAGGCAGAGGCCTTTAAGCACCTGAAAATTACATGCAGGACGGGCAATCT
>CADBME010000242.1 GCA_902795715.1 uncultured Lachnospiraceae bacterium
AGAAGTCCACCAGGATTATGATGATGGGGTCAATAAATACGAAGTCGAATTCCATGTAGGGAGTAAAGAATACAATTACGACATCGCCGTAAAAGGCGGTAAGATCCTTGAACATGAAGCAGAGATTGATGATTAGAATAGAAAGTAAAAAAAACCCCGAAAACCCGGTTGTTCCTAAAAAACTTGTTTCCAAAAGGAGGAATTGTATAAGAAGAAAAGAGTAAAAAAAGATAAGCAAAAAGCGATCCGCATTACCATGTACGATGGTGGTGCGGATCGCTCATTTTCATAGTCTTTTTTCATGAAAGAGAATTGAAAAAGTCCCGGATTATTTTTTTGTGTAAAGCAAACAAAATGAATAAATATGCCGGGCTGAATCTGATAACTCTGGCGGCTGTTTTTGACAGGTTTCCGAATGGAAAATAAGGTATTTCTGATAGAAGATCTTGTATAAAACCGAATAAACTTGTCAATTTTGTATAGCCGCCAGCTTATTATCAGATGATTCCGACATTTTACATGAGAATTGAATTGTGATAGGGTGCGGGCAGCACAGATGTGGAGAACACAGAGTGCTGCCCGGTCCGGAAAGGAATATCGGGAAAAATCTGCTTAGTATCAATAATAAACCTTAATAAAAATAAACCTTAATAAACTTTTAGGAGATGATTATATGTCAATAAAAATGATAGCAACTGATTTAGACGGCACATTGTTAAAGAGTGATCATCATCCACCGGAAGAATTCTTCAACTGGGTGCGCAGGCATCCTGAGATCCGACCGGTCATTGCAAGCGGGCGCCAGTACCAGACACTGCTGGCCATGTTTGGCGAGCTGGGCGACCGAATGATCTACTGCGCTGATAATGGAGGATTCGTCTTTCACCGGGGAGAAAAGCTCTACAGTAACCCCCTGAAAAAGGATGACCTTTATCATGCCATTCGCTATATGGGCGGCATACCGGATACCTGTATGGTACTTAGCGGTGCGGAGAGCTCATATATGAAAAAGACTGATGATGATACCCTGGATGAAGTATCCATGTATTTTTCCTCGCTCACCCCGGTAGAAGACCTTAATGAAGTCGTGGGAAATGATGAGATTGTCAAGGTCTCCATCTACGACAAAAAACATAATGCAGCCGGACTGATCGAGTATCTTCCTGATCTTGGAAAACATATCCAGAGGATCTTATCAGAGCAGTCCTGGGTGGATATCCAGAATATCACTACAAGCAAAGGAACAGCCCTGCAGTTCCTCCAGAAGGAATATGATATCAGTCCTGATGAATGCATGTGCTTTGGTGATTATATGAACGATTATTCCATGATGAAGTCCTGTCACTTCAGTGTTGCTATGGCAAATGCCCATCCCAAGCTGAAAGAAGCTGCCGATTACCTGACCACGACAAACGACTGCCAGGGCGTGGTAAGCATGTTAAGCATGATGACAGAATAATTCGATAGAGAAATCGGAGGTCTGTTTTTATTTTACACGTTCCTCTCTTCAGGCCTTTTCTCACCTTAACCTTTCCGCTCCTGGTACCGATCTTGAAGTATTTCCTGAAATTCTGCTTTCCCTTCTTCGCTTTTATATACTTATATACCAGCTTGCCCTTTGCCTTGCTTACTTTGATGGCCTTAGCAGGTTTGATGATCTGGGATTTTTCCCTGAGCTTTCTGTATTTGACTGCTGCAGTCCCGGCTTTGACTATCATGGGATTGTCCTTTTTTTGGACTGTTGCTGTCCCGGCTTTGTTCTCCGACGGAGTGTCTTCTTTTTGGACTTCGTCAGATTTCAACTGGACAGTGAACTGATAAGTACGCTAAAAAATACCCTTCTAAAGGTGGATGAAAAAACAGATATGTAGTACAATTAGAAAGATTAGCAAGGAAAAGGATAAACATATGGATTTAACTATTAAAAAATTTTACTCAATGCTCTTAGGCGGAATCATGTCCAGCATCGTTGTCTCGCTGAGTCTGATATCTGACACGACAATAGCAGGTATTCTGGTCGGTGATAAGGCAGTGGCAGGGATTAACCTGGTTGCCCCTGCCTATTCTCTTGCAGCTTCTTTGGGAATGATCTTTGCCTTGGGAGCCCCGATTCTTTATTCCAAAGCAGTAGGTTCATTTAACAAAGAAGAAGCTGACAAAGTATTTCGTTTTGGTCTGACAGCAACTCTTAGCAGCGGCATTTTATTAGCTCTCCTTTTCTTTATTGGAGGAGAACTCTATATTGCCTCCTTTAACGTCGCTCCCGAGATCCTTGACAATGCCCGTAACTATATGTACTGGATACGGATTGATGTCATCTTCCTTCCCTTGTCCACTTTTCTTCCTGGGATGGTTTTTGTCGACGGAGATGAACTCATGAGTTCGCTTTCAGATATTATCAGCGCAGTTTCCAATATTCTCCTGTCTGTGTTTATGGGCAGAATGTTTGGCGTGGCAGGAATCGGTATGGCATCACTGGTCGGAACCATAATCAGGCTTGGCATTTGCAACCTGCATTTTCTGAAGAAGCGGAATTCTTTGAAAATTGGTTTTTATTTTTCAAATATGCTGCTTGTCTCCAATTTTCGCTACAGTGTTGTCGACGCCTCAAGTTTCCTCTTCCTGGCCTTTTTTTGCGCAATCATGAACCGATATCTAACGGTACGGTTTGGTCCGGATATGCTGCTTCTGTCTTCGATTTTTACATTTGTGACGGAATTGGCTTTTTTCCTTGATGGTGTGGGCGAGGCCATGACGCCGGTGATGAGCATATATATGTCAACCGGCTGCGATGAAGGGATTCGAAAGATCTGGAGAGAGGCAAAGAAGACAGCGATTATGGCAGGACTTCTCTTCGCTGTGCTGCTGATGCTTCTGGCACCTTTCATTCCAAGGATTCTCGGATTCTCGGACCCTACTATTTCAGATCTTGCGGTAAAGGGGGTTCGCATAATTGCCTTAGGCATTCCCTTTACTTCACTTCTATATTTAACAGGATCCTATTATGTCGTATCTGACAGGATTCCCTTAGCCGTTGCCATCGAAGCTGTCTACAATATGATCCTGCCTGTTACTTTATCAATCATCCTTGGAAATATCTTTGGGATGATTGGCGTTTTTGCTGCCCTTGCCCTGAGTCCGGTCATAACCTGTTTGGGTGCCCGGACTATTGTCCAGTTAAAACATGGCAGAGAAGCCTGGCCTTTGATGCTGTCGAAAGAAAATAGCAGCAAATCATTTCTCTTTGATTTTAAGATAGAACCGGAGCATATTATGAGCACTCAGACAGAAGTCGAGTCGGTACTGCGTTCGGAAGGGATTGAAATCTCTGCCCGCATGCGGTGTACCCTCTTGTTCGAAGAAGTATTCATGGAGATTTACGACAGGAATCATGGAAAAAGCATCAGCGGCGAATGTGCTTTAATCCTATCTGAAGACAGGATTCTCTTAATTGAAATGGATGATGGTATCATATTTAATCTTAACGACTCAGATCTGGTGCTAAACTCATGGCGGGAATATGTGCTGTCGCAGATCGTTACCCGGTGGATCGATTCATCGAATTACGTTAAGGCCATCAGCTTTAACAGGAACCGGTTTGAAATTGAGCGTCAGGAGAAGGTGGCATAATGACAGAAAGCAGGATGGCTGGAAATTTAGACAGTAACAAAAAAATCATTCTTTTTTGGCCGATTTTCCTTACAGCGACTTTTATAAGTATCCTGGATTGTGTATCCTTGCTTGTGGATGAAGCTATTATCGGTAATCTTTTTAACGACGCTGCTTTTGGAGCCATCAACCTGACAGAACCCTACGGGTTGGTGGAATCTTTCTTGTCCTATCTTATTCTTACAGGTGGAGCGGCGATGATCGTCAGGGCCCGTGGGGAGAACAACAAAAAATTGATGGAGGATATTTTCTCCCACTGTATTACACTGTGCCTGCTGCTTGGATTTTTATTTGTGGCGATACTTACTGTCTTCAGGCCCCAGCTGGCATATTTGGTTGCAGGCGGAACAGAGTCCATGCCCTATGTTCTCCAGGTTATTTTCTGGAACAGGCTTTCCTTGTTTTTGGATCCAATCATGAGCTTTCTTTTATGTTACGTGCTCTATATGGGAGGATGTGGTCTGATTGCAATCGATACACTGGTATTTATGGGATCGAATTTAGCTTTGTCTATCTTTCTCGCCAAAACAATGGGAATCGGTGGGGTTGTATTTGCTTCAGGCATTGCGAAAATAATCGGTATCCTTTTACTGCTCCTCTTCTTTGTTAACAAAAAACGGAAAATGTCCGTTAGGCCATATGTGAATTGGAACATGACCAAAGAATTAGCTTTGATTGGTTTTCCGGAGAGCAGCTTCATTCTGTCTATCTGTCTCATGGAGGCAGTTATAAATCAGATGGCCCTCAGCCGTTATGGCATACAGGGAATTACTGTGGCGACAGTAGCGATCAACGTTTTTGAAATTATTATATATGTATCAGAGGGTATCAGCGAGTATGAAACCACAGCTCTCAATGAGTATCTGGGACAGGGATCCCGATCCAGGATAGATTGGTGCATCCGGGTCGCCAATAAGGCGGCCATCATAGAAGGCCTCATCTTCAGCATTCTCTTTTTTGCGGGGGCGAAAGGTATCGTTGGCATCTTCGATGTGGATGATCCATTCGCGGCAGAGATGGCTGTAAGATCCGTTCATATGATTGCTGTAATTCCTATTATTATTTGTCTTACCAGAGTATTGGCCATCTTCTACCAGTATACAGAGAGGACGCTGAGGGCAGCAGTTCTGATTGATATATCCTGGGGTATTCTCCCTGCATTGCTGGGCATGTTGCTGGGAGCTGTCTCTATCATCGGAATTCCGGCAGGAATTGCTCTTGGAGCATCCCTGGTCCTGTTTTCCATGATTCTCTATGTGAAGCAGACTAAGAAAGAAAAAATATGGTTTATCAGTGATGAACGAATGGAAATGCTCAGAAAAATTGATTATAGATAAAAACTTTAAGATAGAAGATGTTGAAAAGCCATCAAAGGCCATACCAATCTGATTATGACATATCATCAAAGAATTCTGTTTCATGCAGATGATTACGGAATAAATACCACACAATCAAAAAGGATCCTTGCCTGCCGGGCCAGGGGATGTTTAAACAGTGTTAGTCTTATGGTCACGAGCTCTGAGGCTTCACAGTGTGCTGCTATGCTGCCGGAGGATATTAACTGTCGTCTGCATCTGAACTTTAGAGAAGGACCATGTCTGAGCAGAGCCTCCCAGATCCCTATGCTGGTAGATCGGGCAGGCTTTTTTCGTCGTTCTTTCGGAGAATTATTTCTTCTTTCCTGCTTTAGAGGCAGGTTTTTGAAAAGACAA
>CADBME010000243.1 GCA_902795715.1 uncultured Lachnospiraceae bacterium
ACTTCCTTGGCGTCGGAGAGTATTTTCAATGCTTCTTCTCTGGCTTCCCTGAGCATTTGCTCCCGCTTTTCCCGGATGTCGTCCGTGCGGTCGTTTAATGCCTGCCTCAGTTTTTCCACTTCTGCCCTGGCCTGGGCGAGTTCTTCCTGTTCTTCTTCGATTTTCTCCCGGTCTTCTTCCAGCCTTGCCAGCATGTTTTCAAAGTCCAGTGCTGTGACGTCGATCTGTGATCTGGCCTGGTCGATGATATAGTCCGGCAGTCCCAGCCTTTTGGAGATGGCAAATGCATTGCTCTTGCCCGGAAGTCCGATGAGAAGACGGTAGGTGGGAGAGAGTGTCTCCAGGTTAAATTCGCAGCTTCCGTTTTCCACTCCTTCTGTTTCCATGGCATACATTTTCAGTTCGGAGTAGTGGGTTGTGGCGATGGTCCGGATCTTTCCGGTATGGAGATCGTCCAGGATGGCTACGGCCAGCGCGGCTCCTTCCGTGGGGTCGGTTCCGGCGCAGATCTCATCGAAGAGGACCAGAGAGTCGGGGCTGGCATTTTTTACAATGTCTGTAATGTTGGTCATGTGAGAGGAGAAGGTCGAGAGGTTCATCTCAATACTCTGCTCGTCACCAATGTCAGCATAGATTTCTGAAAATACAGCCAGGCGTGATCCCTGGAAAGCGGGAATGTGAAGACCGGCCTGGCCCATAAGCTGGAAAAGGCCTACGGTTTTTAAAGAGACAGTCTTTCCGCCGGTGTTGGGTCCGGTCAGGAGAAGCATGGTAAAATCTTCCCCCAGACGGATGTTGATGGGTACCACCTTCTTGGGATGAAGGAGGGGGTGGCGGGCCTGCTTAAGCTCTATGATGCCATCACTGTTAAAGTCCGGTTCGATTCCCATATAGTCTCTGGCATATTTTGCTTTGGCAAATACGAAATCAAGATGGGTAAGGGCCTTCTGGTTTTCAGCCAGGTCCCGACTGGCGGAGGCACACTGGGCGCTGAGGGTTTCCAGAATCTTCTGGATCTCCACCTGCTCCTTGATGGCCAGCTCCTTTAGCTGATTGTTCATCTGGACTACTGACATGGGTTCAATGAAAAGAGTTGAACCGGATGAAGACTGGTCATGAATCATGCCTGGAAAGGCATTGCGGTATTCGTTTTTTACCGGGACGCAGTAGCGGCCGTTTCTCATGGTGATCAGAGCGTCCTGCAGCATGGTCCGGCTGGACTGGGAGCTGATGATGGAAGACAGTTTGTTGTGGATGCCCGCGTTGGTCTGCCTGATTTCCCTTCGAATGGCCTTCAGGGCTGAGGAGGCGTCATCACTGATTTCGTCCTCAGAGAGAATAGCAGAGCTAATCTGTCTGTGAATAAAGTCCAGGGGTTCCAGGATGTCAAAATAATTGCTCAGCTGGTCTGCTGACAGGTCTTCTTCCTCCTGGTAATCCGGACCTTCCTCTTCATAAGCCTTTGCCTGGGCAGTGACAGCCAAAAGGGCCGCGATTTCCAGAAGTTCTTTGGCACTCAGGGACGAACCGATCTCCAGGAGACGGAGATGAGGACGAATGTCACAAAGACCCTGAAAGGACAGTGTTCCGGCCTTGTAAATTCTTGCCAGAGCGTCCCGGGTTTCCCCCTGGCTGCTCAGAATATCATCAAAGTCAGAGCTGGGCAGAAGCTTTTTGCACATGGCCTTGCCCATAGAGGATGAGGCATAATCGGTCAGTTTGTCAATAATTTTATCGTATTCTAGAGTTTTAAGTACTTTTTCATTCATGATACTAATATCTGGCATTAAATCCTTTTTCTTTGAGCACATTGACGGTAGGTATGTCTGAAATATCCAGATGAGAAATGTGGATCCAGCGGTTGCCGCCGGGGCGGTCCTCCATCATCAGTTCGATAAAACGGCTGACTCTGTGCTCTGCCCCTTGCACCTCGATCTCCACATCTCCGTTATAAAGGTTTTTAGCCCATCCTGTCACATGACAGGTGGATGCAATTCCCATCATAGTATAGCGAAAGCCCACGTGCTGGACTCTTCCGTGGGCAATGATACGTTTTCTTATCATATTTTTCCCTGCCTTATTATTTCCCTGTCTCATAAAGGATAGATTGACTTATTTAAGACCCGCTCGCAAGCCTTCTCCTGCCTGATCCAAAATTGAATCGCAAAAACAAAAGCCTTGAGTATCTATCATTATAGAGGATTTCCTAAAAAAAGCAATTCAAAAATATTTATCGATAATTCGGCCATGCTTCGAGCAGGATTAGAGACCCGGTCAGATATATGGAGACATTACTTTTTCCTATCGCTGTAACCGCTGTAACCGATTTTTCGATGTGTTGATATTGGACTTTATTTATATTATAATAAAATGAATCTGGAACTGCAGATTTTAATCAGAATTGTTAATTAAAAAGGATGGCCGGCAGTTCCTTAGAAAGGATCAAAAAACGAATGCGATATATTAATGAACTCAGAGAGGGCGATCATGTTTCGGAAATCTACCTTTGCAAATTGAAAAATATAGCAAAGACCAAGGCAGGAAAGACATACTATTCATTGGCTCTCCAGGATAAAACCGGTGTGATCGATACCAAGATCTGGGAACTGAATAACGGAATCGAGCATTTTGAACAGATGGATTTTGTCCGGATCGATGGGAATGTTACCAGCTTCCAGGGAAACCTGCAGTTGAATGTCCGCCGTTTGCGTAAAGCAAGGGAGGGAGAATTTGACCAGAGAGAATATATCCCCAGTTCGGACAAGGATGTGAATATCATGTTCCGTGAACTGACCGGCTATATCAACGGGGTTCAGAATATCCACCTGAGAAAGCTTCTGGTTGCCTTGTTCAGTGATGAGGCTTTCGTGAAATTATTTAAAGAACACTCCGCAGCAAAAAGGGTCCATCACGGATTCATGGGAGGGCTGCTGGAACACACCCTTGCTGTAACCAGATTGTGTGATTTTTACTGCAGCCAGTACCCCCTGCTGAACCGGGATTTACTAATCACGGCGGCAATCTGCCATGATATCGGTAAGGTGAAGGAGCTGTCTTCCTTCCCGGCAAATGATTATACCGATGAAGGTCAGCTGATCGGACATATTGTTATGGGAACCATGATGGTTGAAGAGAGAATTCGGGATATCGACGGTTTTCCGGATAAGCTGGCTGCGGAACTGAAACACTGCATCCTGGCCCATCATGGGGAGCTTGAATTCGGATCACCAAAGAAACCGGCCCTGATTGAAGCCGTGGCCCTGAACTTTGCAGATAATACCGATGCAAAGCTGGAGAGCTTCCTCGAAGCCCTGGCAGAACCCAATCCCCAATCGGGAGAATGGCGCGGATACAACCGTCTCTTTGAAACCAATATCCGGGCTACGGGAAACATGGGAATCAGAGATTAAAAAAATGCAGGTTAAGAATACTATCATTAAAAAGAACCAGGAGATTACAGTCCATATCACCGATTTTACCCGGGAAGGTGAAGGAATCGGGAAATGGAATGGTATACCATTTTTTATTAAAGATACGGTAATCGGTGACCAGGTGGAGGCTATTGTGACTAAAGCCAAGAAGAACTATGGCTATGCCCGCCTCAAAACCATTCTTGTGGCATCTCCGGATCGTATCGATCCTCCCTGCCCGGTATCACGCCAGTGCGGAGGCTGTCGGATACAGCAGATGTCCTACGACCGGCAAAAGGATTTCAAACGATCCCAGGTCATCAATTGTCTGAAGCGGATTGGTGGTTTTGAGAGGGTGGAAGAGATTACCGAAGAGACACTGGGGATGGAGAATCCCTGGCATTACCGTAATAAAGCCCAGTACCCTGTGGGCTATAGCAGGACTGGCGATATTATTACCGGTTTTTATGCAGGCAGGACTCACCATATTATCCCCAACGAGGACTGCATGATCCAGGCACCTTGCAACCCCGCGATACTCCGGATCAT
>CADBME010000244.1 GCA_902795715.1 uncultured Lachnospiraceae bacterium
ACTTGCCAGTTAGTGCAGAAATGGATGAAAGAAAACATCATTGAAATTGAATATATCAGAACCGGAAATAAGGGAAAACCGTCTGCAACAAATTTGTCAATAGAGAAGTGTGATACGCCGCTTTGGGTCTGTTTGGATTCGGATGATTACTTAAGTGTCAATGCAGTAGAGTACATTGTACAAGATTATTCTAAAATCGAAAAAGAGAGTAAGATCGGTGGAATCATCGGCAATATGTTCAATAAAGATAACACGATATTCGATGATAGAAAATTGCCGGAGGAAAAGAGAGTAATCAGAGAACTGGATATACGTTATCACTATGGAGTGTTTGCGAATCTTGTTCGGGTCTATAAGACAGAACTACTAAAAGGTTACAGGTATCCAATCATAAAGAATGAGAAGTTTATCGGTGAAAGCTATTTATATGAAAGAATAAATGCTTTGTTCCTCATTGAAAGAAGACCACTTTATTATGCTGAGTATCGGACCGATGGACTTACAGCACGATATCTGCAGTTACATGTGGAGAATCCAATAGGCTATAAACTATTAAAGCAACAGATGATGGGACTGAATATTTCAATCTATCATCGATTTCGTGCGGCAATAATGTATGTTGCTGCGTGTATGCTCTGTAAAGAAAAAAAAGTCATAACGAATTCAGGTCACATACCCTTAGTCCTGATGGCATATCCGTTTGGGCTGATTGCGTATTGTAAAAAGTATAAAAGGTTATGTGACAAGAATAGAAATGCGGGCGGCTCATGACGAATAAGCAAATCACAAGAATATTGATCATTGCCGGTTCACTTGAAATGGGCGGATTAGAGAATCAGCTTGTCTATTTTGGCAAATATGTTGATAAAACAAGATTTCAAGTTGACTATACTTCGACATCCAAAGATGCGTATTACAAAAATGACATTATTAGTGCAGGCTGTGGATTTTATTTACTTCCGGACCCAAGGAAAGAAGGTACTGCGGTATATTGTTCAGAATTGCTTAAGTTATTAAAGAATAATAAGTATGATGTTGTTCATTCACATGAGCTGTTTCATAGCGGAATTGAAATGGCATTATCTTATATTGCTGGGATAAGGAAAAGAGTAGTCCATTCTCATAGTACAAAAGACGGGAGCAGGTATAAAAAGTGGATCAGGCCGCTATATCACTCTGTTATGCGATTCATGATACGAGCATTCGCCACAGATTATCTGGCCTGTTCCTCTGAAGCAGGTATTTTCTTGTTTGGGAAGGGCATCGTTCACAACAAGAAGTTTAAAGTGGTTCCCAACTCTGTTGAAACCGGAAAATTCATGGACTGCAAGGAAATGTGCCGGGATATTCCCCGAAAAAAAGGATGGAAATATATAGCACATGTGGGAAGGTTTTCAGAAGAAAAAAACCAAAAATTTCTTATAGAGGTAGCCAAACAGTTCAAAGAAAAGAACATGAACATGGCGTTTGTGTTCGTTGGATCCGGTCCGTTATTTCAATACTTTGATAGTGCAGTGAAGAATAACGCTCTGGAAGAATATGTGATTATGTTGGGAGCAAGAAAGGACATACCAAGCATTTTGAGTACGGTTGATGCTTTTATTCTCCCCTCTTTATTTGAGGGAATGCCGTTGTCGTTAATTGAGGCTCAGGCAGCAGGATTGCATTGCATCATACCGGATCATATTACAGAGGAAGTGGATTTTGGGATTGGCTTGCTGCATAGATTAAGTTTAAATGAACCCGTTCAAGAGTGGGTTGCCATGATTGAGAAGGCAGTTACTTTGCCACGTCCTGATCAGCTTATTATTCGAAACGCAATTAGAAATAAACGATTTGATACATCTTCATTTGTAGAAGCCCTATGCGATGTGTATGGAGAAAGCAAATCGGAAACCAAGGTAATAATAGGGAAATAGTATAATTGTCGGAAATCCGGCTAAACTAATAGAAGAGAAATGGAATAAATCGTGAATAAGATAAAGATCTTGTTTTTTATCCAATGCCTTTCGTATAATGGTTCGTTGGGCGGCGCAGAAAAGGTTCTGATTACTCTGGTGAATAATATGAATAAGGATCGTTTTGATATAACTGTCCAGACCCTGTGCCCAGACCCATTCAGTTGTCTAATAAGCAAGGATGTTAAATATAAATACTGTTATTCGACTAATAATGCGGTTACAGAACTATTATATCGGATCGAAGCAGAACTTGGGCTTGTGTATCCTCTTTATGTAAAAGATGATTATGACATAGAGGTTGCCTATCTGGAGTATGACGCGACAAAAGTGATTGCAGCTTCCACTAATAAAATGGCTAAGAAGATTGCATGGGTCCATAAAGACTTTGAGAAGGGACTTACTGATAAGCAGAGATTTGTCAGAAAAACGGAAGGAAAGTATAAAAAATTCGACAAGGTCGTGTGCGTTTCCGATAAATGCAAGCAAAGTTTCGACAATCTGTTCTCACATCGATTTGAAAGTATAGTGATTCACAATGCCATTGATGGG
>CADBME010000245.1 GCA_902795715.1 uncultured Lachnospiraceae bacterium
CTGCCTACCGGAGGAGGGAAAAGTCTTATTACACAGATGATGGCATATCAATCAGATGGTCTTACTATAGTGGTTGTGCCGACTGTGTCTTTGGCGGATGATCAATTGATCGCAGCCAAACAGATTATAAAGAGGAGTACCGTAGACCAGGAAATCTTTTCTTATCGGAGTGGAGTTCCTGTCGCTCCTATCCTGGGGGCGATTCAAAACAGGACAGCTCGTTTGCTGTTTATCTCGCCGGAAGCACTGATGAATAATCAGGCATTTGATAATATCATCAGAATGGCAAATAAGCAGCATTACATGAAGAATATAGTCATAGATGAGGCTCACATAGTTGTTGACTGGGGAGCATCTTTTCGTGTGGATTATCAATGTCTTGAAGCATGGCGAAAGAGATTGCTGCTCACGAATCCTGGTATACGGACGATACTTTTATCGGCTACATTTGAGAATACATGCGTAGATGTTCTAAAAAAGCTGTTTTCAGACGGGAAAAGATGGATCGAAGTCAGATGCGACGCATTAAGGCATGAACCCAGATATATTCTTCTGAAGGAAAAGGGGTTCAAGAATAAAGACAAAAAGACGATCGAGTTAGTACGTAAACTGCCGCATCCTATGATCATTTATGTGGCCAGACCGGACGATGCAGAGCGAGTAAAAGGATTGCTTGCTGATAATGGGATCAGAAATGTCTTTACTTACACTGGTCTGACGAACAATGATTTACGGGAACAATTATTGAAGAACTGGAAAGCCGACAGATTTGAAATTATGGTTGCCACATCTGCTTTTGGTGTAGGCGTCGATAAGCCTGATGTCAGAACCGTATTGCATCTGTATATTCCACAGAACCCCAATGCCTACTATCAGGAATTAGGACGTGGAGGGCGTGATCATCTGCCGTGTCTGAGTATCATGTGCACTTATTCGGATGATTTGAAACTTGCATTTCAGAGAATCAATAAACGTGTAATGACAACGGAGAAGATTATTGGCCGTTGGGACAGCATGTACAATAATAAGAGCTCAATCAGAGACGGAGCCATTATTCATATAAATACTGCCATCAGACCTAATTATCATGATAAAGATGAATGGGATGATCGACCTGTATCAGATGCCGACATGAACTGGAACATCTATGTACTTCTCCTTTTCAGACGTTATGGATTGATTGAAATTATTGATATTACAAATGATAAAGGAATATATATCTTTTCAGTCGAGATTAAGGAAGATCTCCTGAGAAACAAGAGTGATGCTCAGACGAACCTGCTTGAACAGATCAGGACTGAGGAATGGAACTACTATAATGACGCGTATAAGATCATGGAAAAGTCCATAAAGGACAGTGAGCAAGAATGCTGGTCAGAGATGTTTTTTGATACATATGATAAGGTTTATGAATATTGTGCGGGCTGTAATGCGCATAAAGACAGGAATATAGGAGACGCGCAGGCATTTCCACTGAAGAAAAACATTAAAGAACCAACGATAGCTGTCGAAGCAGATCAAAAAAAAGTGTTTGAATCGCAGGATGAACTGGTGGTATTTGCCAAACCGGAAGAAAAAATAAAAGTAATTGAATACCTTGAACAGCAGCGACTGGCGTGTCTGATAGCCACACAGCAGCAGATTCAGAAAATAGGATATTTTGAAGGGGTATCCACTGAAAAATCAACTTATATAGTTGGACCAAAGGGAATGAAGGAACTGCTAAAGAAAAACAATTATTATTACATTTCTGGAATGGTTGCAATTCTCTATCCTGACCGAGAAGACGAGATATACGAAGTGTTCAAACTGGCAACTAAATATCTGCGCCATAAAGAAGGCATACATGTTGTCCATATATTGGCTGAAAACACCTATTTCAATATTGTAGGAAAAGGTATAGCAGATTTGATTGAGGGACGAGTCATAACAGCAGATGTTTTGTGCTCGTAGATGAGGTGAAGGCATGTTTCAAAACAAAATGGTAACTCCGGCCATCCCGGAACGTGTATACACATTATGCAAAATTGTTGAAAAAGGTGCGGTAGCCACTGCTGAAGTAAAGGAAAAAATGGAGCCGGCATTTTTGAATCAAACAACCAGTTATTATAATGATTATCGAAATGCTGCGGAAGAATTACAGTTGATAACAATCACGGATAATATCTTGTCACTGGGCGTTGATCCATCTGTACTGAAAAGTATGGATACAATGCGTTTTTATATAAACGGACAGTTGGATCAGTTTAGAGAAGGACAGTTTTATAAAGTTACTAAAGCTTACTATGATATGGGCGAAGGTATTCTTCATGGAGAACAGAATGTAGCGAATATGGCTTCAATAATGACTTTGAAGGCAGGAATATCAGTAGATAGTGTGGCTATGCGAGCGTGGAGATTCTGGGCTTCATATCTTGGGTTCGGATATCTCCAGGACATGTTTGTTATTCCGAATGCAGATGTTTTTTTACAAGACATTATCAGGAAAGCTGGTTTTGATAAAAATAAGAGATACTCTATTACGGAGTTTCTGGAGAAATTGCGACCACATTCAGATATTATCATAGATCCGTCAAGTGGAAGTAAAACCTTTACTTTTGGCGTGTCAAATGGGCTGAGGACTTTGCAAGACGCTGAGTATATTAAAATGGAACATATTATGGATCAGGAGGACACCTGGAATCTGTATCATATTAACGAATTAAGTGCAAATGAAAC
>CADBME010000246.1 GCA_902795715.1 uncultured Lachnospiraceae bacterium
GCCGAACTTCGGCCAGAGTTCGACTTCACTGACAGTGATGATTTTGTGATGGATGGGCTTTTGGATTCTTTCGATATCATTTCGCTCTGTACTCTTCTGGAGGAACAGTACAGCGTCACAGTTGACGGGTTGGATATCGTTCCAGAGAATTTTGCATCCGTTGAGGCAATCGTGGCGCTGATAAAAAGATCCGAGAGAAAAGAATGATTACGTATTTCCATGGTAAACGGCTTACATCGTTGATAGGAATCTTACCGGAGACAGTTGGGTACTTTGATGATGAAGTAAACAATTATTCATTTCCGGCGAAGCAAACCATGCGGCTCAAAAAGATTATGGGTTATAATCAGCACAGACTGGCAAAAGATACATCTACAGTATCAGACTTCGCTGTGTATGGTTTGAATTATATACTGGAGAAAAACTGGATAAGGAAAGATGAAATCGGCGCAGTTGTTGTTGTAACTCTTTGTCCGGATTATTATGTGCCGCATATCAGCAATATTGTTCAAGCTGAATGTGGTCTAGACACGGACATTATCTGCATGGATGTTGCTCAGGGATGCTGTGGATTTATACTTGGCCTGATGCAGGCTTTTTTGCTGCTCGAGCATATGGAGAACAAAAAAGTTGTTCTTATTAACGGCGATGTACTAAGTCATAAGATTTCAAAACGGGACAGAAATGATTTCCCTTTAGCAGGAGATGCGACAACCATCACTGTTGTTGAAAACGGCGGTGATGAAACGATCTGTTTTGAAATGCATAATGATGGCAGCAGGAGAGATGCACTGATAATTCCGGCCGGAGGATTCCGGCAGCCTTGTACGCCGGAAACTGCCGTGATGAAAGATCAAGGAGACGGCAATTATCGCGCGCTGGAGCATATGCATATGGATGGTAGCGGGGTGTTTAATTTCGTTCAGAGCGAAGTTCCGCCTATGCTGTTGGAAGCATTTATAAGGGAAGGAAAAACTGTGGATGATATTGACTGGTTTTTCTTTCACCAGCCCAACCGTTTTATGCTTGAAAAACTCGCTGCAAAAGCCAAGTTACCGAAAGATAGGCTGCCAATGAACTTGGTTGAAAACTTTGGGAATCCAAGCGGGGCATCAATTCCTCTAACAGCAATCTATAATTGCAGGGATGAGCTTTTAGAAAAAATGAATCAATGCTGTCTAAGTGCTTTCGGATCGGGACTGGCTTGGGGCATGATGTTTATTAATATAGGAAAACTGGATCATTGTGAATTAGTCAACAGTCCATTATAAATAAGAAGACAACAATGGAACAGACAAGAATAAAGGAAAAGTCACAGAATGCGAGGGCTAAAAGATTCTTAACAAATTGCTTTGATCCTAAACGCATTGAACAGGCGCAATTAGCTGTTGAGTACAAAGAGTCATTTCTTTTTACAGTGGATGATCACGGAGTACAAAGAATTATCTATTATGCTCGGTGCTTTGAAGACTTGGATTCGCTTCTGTCTATGCTCCCAAACGGCAAATTCTATATAGAATTGCTTACAAAGGATCCAAATGAGTATATACCGCGAGATGCCGTCTTGAGCGCAAGACTCAGGCGAATGGCAAATGCAGATTGTAGAGAGCTATTTACAGATGCTGAGGTTTTGCAATATCGAGATGATACTGTAGGAATACTTGCAAAAGAAGAAGATACTAAAGAGGTTAATCAGCTTCTTTGGAATACTTTTCAGACAGCGGTAAGTCACCTTTTATATGATGATGAGTTGGAGGAAATTATCCGAAAAGGAGAAATAGTTCTTCACAGAGATCAGATATCGGGTGAAATTGATGCTCTACTTCAAATGAATGTCAATCCAAGAAAGTTTTATATTAATCAAGTTATAAACAAAACGGATAAGAGCGTGATACATGCTATTATGATCAAGCAACTATGGGACTATATACAGAATGGAGGAAAATATATTTATGCCTGGGTTGATGAGAATAATACTGCATCTATGAAGTTTCACAGCAAGTATGGAATGAGCCCAGACGGAATGTGGAATGTTGTATGGTGCATTCAACAATGAACATCTTTACGGATAGTATTAATGACCTTGTTTTACAGCGCTTTACATGGTCAGTCGTTGATGCTAATTCCTATCTGCTCTCTGATGAAAGCAGCGCACTTTTGTTTGATGCAGTGGATTCTCATGAATTATATGAGGCAATTCTACCGGTAGATAATTTGACAATTATTGTGTCCCATAGTCATTTTGATCACATTTCTGGATTAAATCATATTCGAGAAATGAAACCAGACTGTCAGGTCATTTCTACATCGCGATGCAGTGAGAATATGGGGAACTGTTACAGAAATATGTCATCTCTAGGAAATGTCTTTTTAGCATTTTACCTCAATAAAAAAAGGGGGGCATCCAAGACAAATGCCTTAGATGCTACGACAAATAGCATAGGGCCTATTATTTGCGATCCAGCAGACAAAACTTATGACCGGGAGACGGCCTTTGCATGGAATAATCATGATGTTAGACTTCTTCAGTTCTATGGGCATAGTGAAGATAGCTTGGCCGCCATTATAGATAATGCTTATTTATTTTCCGGAGATACGCTGCTTCCAATTCCAGTAGTTACTCGCTTTCCGGGTGGGAGTACACGACGCTATTTTGAAGAGGACATTCCAAAACTCAAATCTTTAGAAAGCCAGATTCGTGTTGTTTTTCCCGGGCACGGGGAGCAGGGAAGTATGAAAGAAATGATTACATTGAGTGAAGGTGTTAATGCTTGAATAAGGTAGCTTTTTTATATGCCGGTCAAGGAAGCCAAGAGACAGGGATGGGCCAACAGTTCTATGAAGTTTTTCCTGAGTTTCGGGCAGTATATGACGGTACTTGCCTGGACTTTGATTTGAAGGAAGCCTGCTTTGTCAATCCGAACAATATACTGAAACAAACGAGGTACACTCAGCCTTGCATGGCAGCCTTTGCCTGCGGTGTAACCGAGATTCTAAAAGAAAGGAAAGTTAAGGCAGATTTTGTCTGCGGGCTTTCCTTAGGCGAATATAGTGCACTCTATGCGGCCAGCGTATGGAACTTACAGGATACATTGAAGATCATATCCCGCAGGGGACAGGTCATGGAAAAGGCATCCGAAGGCATCGAATCCGCCATGTGCGCAATCTTGGGATTGGATTTAGCACAAATTGAATCCTGCTGCGATGAAGCCTCGCAAGATGGCATAGTTTCTGTGTGCAATTTGAACTGCCCCGGGCAAATTGTTATTGGTGGAGAAAAAAAGGCAGTTTCTGCAGCTTCACATCTGGCCCGTGAACACGGTGCCAGACGATGCATTCCGCTCCAGGTATCAGGGCCGTTTCACACTGCGTTTATGCAGCCTGCTGCTGATGCACTGGAAGAAGTATTTGGAGAGGTAACATTTCATACACCGACGATTACTGTGCTGTATAATGTTCTTGGAGGACCGAATACTGATGGGACAGAAATCAGCGATTTGCTGGTGCAACAGGTGAAAAGTCCGGTCAAAATGCAGATGTGCATAGAATATCTTTTCAATAAAGGCGTAGATACTTTTATTGAAATTGGACCAGGCAAGGCTTTACAGGGATTTGTGAAGAAAACAGCATCGCATATGAACATCAATCAGGACCGTTATCGTGTTCTGTCTATTAATGAGCC
>CADBME010000247.1 GCA_902795715.1 uncultured Lachnospiraceae bacterium
CTGGGGGATATACGCCATCCAGGAACGCTATGTCAGCGATGCCTACATGGCAACCCATTATAACCTGGATAAAGAAGACTACAGCCTTGCCAAGGGAAACGTAACCCGATATGATATCAAGAACGGAAACCCTTACGCCGTCAAATCCTCCTTCAGGGTGGTTCGGGACTTTGCTCAGAACCAGGATCTGACTAAAAAGGAAAACTATGAGAAACTATGTCAGATGATGGACATGGACAGCTACATCCGGTCCTATGCCGCCCGGCTCTACACAGGAGACCAGGATTGGAGTTATTTTAAGAATCAGATTATGCTCTACGCCGATGAAAAATGGCACTGGCTGATCTATGATATGGATTCCGGGGCCGGAGACCGGGAGATCTCCATGCCTGATGTGAATACATTCATCACACCTCGCATTAATCCCCGCTTCTCCCTGGCAAACGATGAGCTTTTTCCCTACCTGATGAAAAGTCCGGAATTCTGTGCCCGTTTTACAGCTGTATTCATGGACATGGCCAATGGGGTCTTCAGGGCCGACAGGGTAAAGGAGGAAATGGATGACTTCAAGAAGCAATACGGTGCAGCCGGCCTTAAGGATGTCCTCCGCAATCCCCAGGAGTCCGATGTAGTCAGAAAAAACACGGCACAGTCATCCAGCTTCACCGACACCTGCGATACTATCATTACTTATTTCTCAGAACGGTATAATTATGCGCCTTCTTATCTGGCCGATTATTTTGGATTGAAGGGGAAGATGGCGGAGGTGACCATCCATGATTCAAACAGGAAAATGGGTTCCATCCGAATCAATACCATCACCCCTGGAACCGAAGGATCCGAAAATCCGAATCCGCCAGCAGAATTACTCTGGACCGGCAGTTATTATACCGACTATCCTGTTACTATAAGCGCTCTTCCGGAAGAAGGCTATCATTTCCAACGATGGGAGATTGAAAAAGGCAAGGGGACAATAGAGGACGATAAAAAGGCAGATACGAAGTTGACCTTTAAAGGAGATATCACCGTAAAGGCTGTATTTGAAAAAGATCCTGCACAGGAAAAATAAAATAATAAGCAAGGTTCCTAATATATTGGGAATTGTTGCAATTTTTATTAAATTAGGCTATAATAAAAAACGATTTATTATTATGCTTTATAAAGGAGGAGTATCAAATGAAAAAAAGATTGTTTGCATTTTTGATGGCAGCTGCTATGCTGGCTGTTCTTGCAGGATGCGGATCCACTGGAGCTGAAGGCGAGAAAACAACATCCGCAGTAGGAGCGTCCAGCGGAAAGAAGTGGGTCATTGCAACCGACACTGTATTTAAGCCCTTTGAGTTCAAAGATGCAAAAGGAAATTTCGTAGGAATCGATGTCGACATACTTGCAGCTATCGCTGAAGACCAGGGATTTGAATATGAGCTTCAAAGCCTTGGATGGGACGCAGCTATTGCAGCATGTCAGGCAGGCCAGGCTGATGGAATGATCGCCGGAGCATCCATAACTGAAGAGCGTAAATCATCCGGATGGATTTTCTCAGATGGATACTATGATGCCAATCAGGTTATGGCTGTAGCCGCTGATTCCGACATCAAGGGATTCGAAGACATGAAGGGAAAAACCGCTGTTGTTAAGACAGGAACCATGAGCGATGAATACGCCAGCAGCATCAAAGACAAGTATGGGTTCACTGTCACAAAGGTTGACGATTCACCCACCATGTACACCGGCGTAACAGGCGGTCAGTATGATGCCTGCTTTGACGATGCTCCCATCATGGCCTCCACAATCAAAGACGACGGAATCCCCATGAAGATACTTGAAGACACCGGAAACGAGCCCGCTTCCTATGGATTTGCCATCTTCAATGCTGATAACCAGGAACTTGTAGATATGTTCAACAAGGGTCTTGCCAATATTAAGGCAAACGGAAAATATGATGAGATCATTGCCAAGTACCTTGGAGAATAATCGATAACTTAACAAATATTTATTCTTCGAAAATAGTGTTCAACGGCAGATTTCTTTTCGGAATCTGCCGTTCTTTTAAGAGGTGAATATGCTAAAAATAATTTCAGAATACGGCACAATGCTCCTGGGAGCTATGGGCCAGACCCTCCTTCTGGCGCTGATGGGTTTGTTCTTTGCCTGTATTGTAGGTTTGATATTCGGATTGATGAGTGTCATCCACAACAAACCATGCAATATCATCGCCCAGATCTTCGTTGATGTAGTACGTGGAGTTCCCATGATCGTACTGGCCTTTTTCGTCTTCTTCGGCGTTCCTTATTTCTTTAAAAATATCGTTGGAGGAATGAATGTTACCTTAAGCGCTCTTACAGCCGGTACCATATGTCTGGCACTCAACTGCGGTGCTTATATGGCAGAGATCATTCGAGCCGGAATTCAATCTGTAGATGTAGGTCAGATGGAGGCTGCCAGATCTCTTGGATTGTCTTACGGCACATCCATGAGAAGAGTTGTTCTTCCCCAGGCCATCAGAACCATGATCCCAAGCATCATCAACCAGTTTATCATCACATTAAAAGATACATCCATCCTCTCGGTCATTGGTTTTCCCGAGCTGGTCAACACCGCAAAAAACGTCCAGGCCATCACCTTCATGTCATTCCAAACCTGGGCCATCGTAGGAATCATGTATCTGATCGTAATAACGATCCTTTCGAGAACCGCCAAAATGCTTGAGAGGAGGCTGAACGTTGGAAGATAACAGAAATGACAACATTAAAATTCATGTATCTCATCTGAAGAAAAACTTCGGACACCTTGAGGTGCTAAAAGACATATCCAACGACATCTACGAAGGAGAAGTCGTCGTCGTCATAGGACCTTCCGGATCCGGCAAATCTACATTTTTAAGATGTCTGAATAAACTGGAAGACAGTACAGACGGA
>CADBME010000248.1 GCA_902795715.1 uncultured Lachnospiraceae bacterium
AGATCAGATCCACTTCCACGAAGTGGGAAATATGGATGCCATTGCGGATGTCACAGCGGTATGCTATCTGATGAACCAGATCAACCCCGACCGGGTCCTGGCATCTCCCATCCACGTAGGCAGCGGCCATGTCCACTGTGCCCACGGCATCATGCCCGTACCCGCCCCGGCCACCGCCCACATTCTGCAGGGCGTCCCAACCTACGGCGGAAGCATCCAGGGAGAACTCTGCACCCCGACCGGAGCAGCCCTTTTAAAATACTTTGTGGATCAATTCGGTCCCATGCCTGCCATGGTCACCGACAAGATAGGCTATGGTATGGGAAAAAAGGATTTTGAAGCAGCTAACTGTGTTCGCATCTTCCTATCCGAGGATCAGCTCGCCGCCCCCCAGCCGGTCTACCCCCAATCACCCTCCCCCCACCCCGAGGACACCATCATCGAACTTAACTGCAATGTCGATGATATGACGGGGGAGGCAGTCGGATACGCTTTAGAGCAAATCCTGGCCCTCGGCGCCAAAGAGTGCTTCGCCACGCCGGTTACCATGAAAAAATCCCGCCCGGGTATCCTGATTACTGTCATCTGTTCACAGGAAGACAAAGAGAAAATGATTGAAGGCCTTTTCCGCCATACGACTACCATAGGGATCCGGGAGACCCTCCACAAAAGATACGTTCTCGACCGCCGTCTGGAAATAGTCGACACACCCTTTGGAAAAGTACAGAGAAAAGTCTCAACCGGTTATGGTGTTGAGAGAATCAAATACGAATATGATGATTTGAGCCGGATTGCCATGGAAGAGAATCTTAGTCTAAAAGAAGTAAAAACCAAAATCGAAGAAAGCATGAACTGAATATCCCAAACTAAAACTACTTAAATCAAATAGATCATAAACCCACAAAGAAACAAAAACCCCAACCAACCATACTCCAACTATCAAAATAATCAAAGACACAAGGAGGCAGGCTTATGAAACCATTTACCGTATGCATGTACGGAGCTGCAAGTAATGACATCGATATAAAATACTTCCGCGAAGTGGAGGCTTTCGGAAGAGAGCTTGGAAAAAGAGGATACACCTTAATCTATGGCGGCGGCGGCAGCGGCCTGATGGGAGCCGCAGCCCGGGGAGTAAGAGCTGAAGGAGGAACCATCATCAGCGTGATCCCCCGCTTTATGCAGGGCTTCAAAGACCTCTTTAAAGACTGCACCCAGACCATATGGACTGACAACATGGGAGAGCGGAAAAACATCATGGAGGAAAATGGCGATGCCTTTGTCATAGTCCCCGGTGGCATCGGCACCTTCGATGAATTCTTTGAGATCCTGGCCCTGGCCACCTTAAAACAGCATTCATCACCCATCATTCTCTTTAATATTGACGGATACTTTGACAGTCTGATTAAACTGCTTGAGGAAACCACCCAAAAAGGCTTTATCGAATGCGACGTCTGGAAATACGTCACCGTATCTGACAGTGTCCGGGATCTCATGAAGGTTCTCGGAAAAGCAACTCTGTAAAAGAATAAGAAAATAACCTGCATCAGCCGTTTTTCCTCCGGGAATTACGGCTCTTGTCTTTTAAAATAGAAACTTTAAAATAATAATCTATAACTTTAAAGCAAAAAAGCGTTGAATTATTATCTTTTTTATGTTACTATCTAAAAACGTAACAGAAGAGTATGTAAAAAAACAAACAGCCGGCACCACCACAACAAAACCATAACCCCGGAATCAACTGCCGGCACCACTACACTGAAAACACCATCCCATACAAGGAGTATTTCCCATGGATATGAATATGACATTTTACCGCAAACTGCCCATCCCCAAAGATTTAAAGGAATGGTTCCCGGCGGACGAGAGAATCATTTCTATTAAAGAAGAAAGAGATCCTCAGCTGGCCCGGATCTTTGAGGGAAAATCGGACAGGCTGATCCTGATCATCGGCCCCTGTTCCGCTGACAACGAAGATGCGGTTTTAGATTATGTTTCCAGACTGTCCAAAGTCCAGGAAAAAGTAGAAGATAAAATAATGATCATCCCCCGGATTTACACCAACAAGCCCCGTACCACAGGCGGCGGCTACAAGGGCCTGGTCCACCAGCCCAATCCGGAGAAAAAACCGGATATGCTCCGGGGAATCATCGCCATGCGGGAACTTCACCAGAGAGCCATCCTGGAATCTGGTCTGACCTGTGCTGACGAGATGCTCTATCCGGAGAACCACCGCTACCTGTCCGACCTCCTTTCTTACGTAGCCGTAGGTGCCAGGTCGGTGGAAGACCAGCAGCACCGTCTGACCGCCAGCGGCGCCGGAATCCCCGTGGGCATGAAGAACCCCACAGGAGGAGACCTGTCCATCATGATGAACGCCATCACAGCCGCCCAGGGAAGTCATACCTTCCTCTACCGGGGCTGGGAAGCCCGTTCCCATGGAAATGAACATGCCCATGCCATTCTCCGTGGCTATGTGGACAAAGAGGGAAAATCCCATCCCAACTACCATTATGAAGATCTGATCCAGGTCCATGACCTCTATCAGGAAGCCGACCTGGCCAACCCGGCAGTCATCATTGACACCAATCATTCCAACTCAGGGAAAAAATATCTGGAACAGATTCGTATTGCCAAGGAGGTCCTCCACAGCATGCGCCTGTCAGCAGATATCAGAAAACTGGTCAAAGGCTTTATGATCGAGAGTTATATCGAAGATGGAAGACAGGAAATCGGAGACGGTTGTTACGGTAAATCCATCACCGACCCCTGCCTGGGCTGGGAGAAATCAGAAAAGCTGATCTATGAGCTTGCAGAACTGCTTTAATCAATCCTGCCATCAAACCTTCCACTATAATGACAGGTATAGAGTATATCAACCAATCCCACCATCAAAGCTTTAGCCCCTAAATAATAAATCAGCGAAATCCACCCTGCTTCCTATAGAATAATGGGTGGATTTCCTTTCCATGTAACCAAAGTGACATAACCTACCTTTCACCTATGAAATATTTTTCAGTTTGCCGAAAACTCTACCTTTTTAATTCCGTTTTTTATAGATTTTTTATAAGAATTGTAATACCATACAAATAATAGTCGAAAAAAACAACTCTTTTTTGTCAAAAATAACATGTAAGTAAGCTTGACTATATTTTGGCCATCATATAGAATATAAAAGACGCACAAGATTCATATGTCTTTATGTTTATATAAGGAGTAGTTTAATCTTGATTGACTTTCACACACATATACTTCCTGGCATAGATGACGGAAGCCGCAGCAGTGACATGACGCGGCAGATGATTCATATGGAATTAGATCAAGGAGTCCATCACATCATTGCGACTCCACATTTTTATGCCTCGGAGTCCTCCATAGACCATTTTATCGAAAAGAGGAACAGGGCTATGGACCGTGTGAAGGCTAAAGTGATCGAGCCTTCGGAAGTCAAGCTTCCAAAGATTACTTTGGGCGGCGAGGTCTACTACTTCCCCGGCATGGGAAAGGCTGAGTTAAGGCCTCTCTGTATAGAAGGAACAGACATCCTCCTTCTGGAGATGCCCTTTGCCCAGTGGACTGAGGACATCTTTGCCGATGTTCGAAACATCATCAAGAGACAGGGTCTGACCATCATTATGGCCCATATCGAGCGCTACTATTCCTATCAGAAGAAC
>CADBME010000249.1 GCA_902795715.1 uncultured Lachnospiraceae bacterium
AATTCCCTGGGCAGCATGCTGGCCTGGATGTTGGTGGCAACGGAGAGCTCGCTGGCAATCCGCTCTTCTTTGGCTGTGGCTTCTTTCAAATCGATGATGTACTGCTGGAGGGAGTTGGTCATGCTGTTGAAAGATTTGGCCAGACTTCCGATCTCATCATCGGTGTCCACTTCGGTCCGCAGGTCGAGACTGCCTCCGCTGATTTGTCTGACATCGGCTTCCAGCTTTTTGAGGGGATCGGAGATCCTCTTTGAAAACCTTCCGGTCAGGAGAGTAACAGCCAGCAGAATCAGGGCACTAAGCATCAGACAGCTCTGGATGACGTTAAGAATTCCCTGTTCGACGGAGGTGACCACATTGGAGGTATTGTCCTCGATGCTCTCGCGAATGGTGAGAGCAGGCTTGATCACGGTAGATACCGGAGTTGTTATACAGAGAATCCAATCGGTGGAGGGGATGGGAGCATAGGCGATGTAATCAGCCCCTTCGGTGTTTCCGGTTTTAATGATTCCCCTCTTCTTTTCCAGAATTTCCTTTCCGTTTTCTTTCAGGGCCGCATCGGCATTTTCATCAAAGATGGTGCCGGTTTTTTCCGATGTGGGATCAACATTGCCTCCCGCAATAATTTTACCTGTTTCATCGATCAGAGTGGCCAGGCTGGGAATCACGATGTTATCATTAACCATGGAGGCATTCAGCTCGCTCATAAGGACATCCATACAGACACAGCCCAGGAAATTACCGTCTTTGTCCCTGATGGAGGAGACGCAGGTTATGGTCAGACCTCTGCCGTAGCTGTCCTGATAGGTGTCCGTAAAGAAATAGCCTTTTTCTTTTTTACTGTCGTTATACCAGCCCGTTTCCCGAAATTCGAAGTAACCTTCCCCAACGCTGGTGCCGGAATCGGAGTAAGTATCATAGCTGATCAAAAGTCCATCTTTTGTTCCTATGTAAATGGTTGATATATTCTCGCTGTTTTTTATAATGGGCTCAAATACATCGATCATATTTCCCAGGAGCATACACTGGTCGCGAAGAGAATCATAGGAAATATTTTTGTCGGCGAGGGTTCTTTGCATGACCCATTTACCGGCATTTTTCGACATGGGGGGCAGGACTTCCTTTTTGGGATAGGCATCAGGATTGGTCAGGAGTGCCTGGGCATACCTGGCTGCGTAAAGAGTGGAATCGGAATAGGATTCCAGCTTCTGCTCCGCCAGGAGCGTTTTATCCTTTGCCTGGTTGGTGATGCTGATCTCCAGTTCATCCATCATGGCCTGCATACTGGTATTGGATGCGTCTTCGCCCAGCTTCTGTGAGTTGGAGACGGCCGAGCTTCTTATGTAATGGATGGCGGAAAGACACATGATTGTTGCCAGAATCAAGGTGACCAGAGAAAAGGTCAGAGTGCTGATAATCATTTTCTTTGATACGGAAGTCCGGTTTTTTGTCTCACCTTTTTCATTGACATAAGTGTCATCCTGCAGGTCTTCATAGCCCAGCTTGCTCATGATGGTTTCATCCACCATAAGGGTTGCGATGATGAAGAGGAAGCAGCCGACGACCTGGAAAAAGGTTGCTTTCTGATATTCCATGCCAAAGAGGGCACACAGAATAGGGCTGGCAGCCAGGGTAATGATAATTTCCGAGGCAAAGATCAAGGAGGCCTTCAGAGCCGACACATATTTCTGGGACCAGATTTGGATAACGCCGTAGAGGGCCCGGATAAAAATACCCATGAAAAGCGCGCATGTCCAGAAGACGTAGTCCTGGGGAAGAGAAAAAGTGCTTTTGCCCATAAAGCATTCGATTCCCCAGCCGCAAAAGGCCAGGATGGCACCGAAGAACATCTGGGAAAAGGAAAGCTGAACGGAATCTTCACCTTCACCCAGAACGGATACAGCGACAACATATGCTGCAAAGAAAATATCAGCCAGAATCAGGTAGAGGGCATTGACGGAAGAAAAAAGAGCGCTTGTATCTGCCTGGAACATGAGGAGAAGGGCTATGATGGCAATCACCGTGGCCACACTGGAGAAAAAGTTCACTTTTTTCCTCAGGAGGATCAGGAGCGGGGTGATAAAGATGAAGTATAAGCTGACAATACTTGAAACCATCACCGCATCCATGTTACGGGATCCCATGACGGTAAAAAAATTGAACCCGGTCAGTTCAAGAGCAAAAACCAGTCCCTTCTTCAGGGTCTCTTTGGAAATGCTTTTGATTTTTCTGAATTGAACCAGTCCCAGAATAGCCATACCGATGGCATTGGTAATACATAAAAAACAGAAGGTGGATACGGAATCCGGCACATTGCTAAGGAAAAAATATTGGATGGCCGCAAGGAATGTAATAAATATCAGTCCGAATGTGGCCATACCCTGTTTGGATAATTGCATTGTGAAAAAACCTCCTCAATATAGTCTACTTCTCTACAGCAATATATTTTTTAATGATAAAATCTGGTTTATATAAGTGCTTAACGGCTCGAAGTCCCGGGATGCCCAGGTCTTCTTCCATATTTACGTAAGTGCAGTCCATGGCACACTGGCGGACGGATTCCGACCGTAGAACCCTGTATATATGGGGTACGGACCGGTCTCCCTTTTCAATAATCGCATCATAGAAAGAAGGGCTTAGTTTGGTTCCGTAACCAAATCCTTTTACCTTGCCGTCGATTCGGACAAGGATGCCGGAGAGACGGAGTCTGTCAAAATGATCCAGCTGAAAACCAATCATTCTCTTTTCTCTATTCAGGGATTTTTCATCATGGTCCTCCATGCTGGTGCGGGTCCACCATTCCTCGAATGCAAGCAGATCATCAAAGTCAGCAGGAGTGATTCTTTTCACGGAAGCCCGGCTCCCGTAGAGGGTGTGAAAATGGTTGACTTCCGACCGCCTTTTTTTGAGCCTGCGGCCGGAAAAGGTGGCCATCTTGTCAGCACGGTAGATATATTCGCCCAGATCCGCCTCCTCACTGATATGGAAGCGGCCGGGAAAAGCTTCTTCAAGGAAAAGGGCGTTTCTCTCGGTGAGGGTGATGAACTTTACTTTTTTTCCCTGGCCGGCAGTATCATCCAGAATTCTCTGAAAAGTCGCCTTCCGGTCTCCGCTGCCCATAGGCGCGAGAAATACCCTGTAATCCTGATCGCAGAGATTGCTTCTCAGGACATAGAGGGTATGGTCTTCTTCACATATGACATCGCCGTATTTTTCATACATGGAGTACATACTGACGAAAGAATGCTGGCAGGAACCCTCTCCAAATCGGGATGTGTATTTATAAATGAATTCGAAATCTTCGAGTTCCGTTTTACGAAAGGTTAGTTTTTTCATGGTTCATAATTATTCTTTACTTACGATTATACAGGCATATCGCTAAAACTGACCTTCTGGCATTGGTATCATCATATCATAAAATGAAAAGAAAAACATGAAAAGATGAAAAAAGAATACATATTGGTCACACAGAGGGCGGTAATACCGTCATTCCAACTGAATATTTTTTGAGATTCTGCTTCACAGCTTTAATTGACTTTTAATACAGGCTGGGGTATGATAGGAGTCGATACAGTAACTGATGACTTTAACTGCTTCATGCAGTTTTTCTTACACGAAAGGGGTATAGTTATGAGTTGGAAGGTATATCGTTGTGATATCTGTGGAAACGTAGTTCCTACACTGGAAGATGGAGAGGCTCCAATCTGCTGTAATCAGCCCATGAAACTTCTCAAGGCCGGCACGACAGATGCTGCACTTGAAAAGCATGTGCCGCAGGTGACAGTGGATGGCAATAAGATCAATGTCGTTGTAGGTTCTGTTGAGCACCCCATGCTGGATGCCCACTATATCACATTTATTGCCATCAATACCAAGAAGGGCGGACAGATTCAGGAGCTTGCTCCCGGACAGAAACCGGCCGCTGAGTTCACTCTGGAAGATGGCGATGAGTTCATCTCCGCCATTGAGTACTGCAATCTCCACGGACTGTGGGAAGGCAAATAAGAAACAAGAACAGTTTATACAGGATATAAGGGAGTTGCTAAGACGGCTCCCTTTTTCCATGCGCAAAGGAAGAAGGGCAAGTGCATCGCACAAGTTGCGGGAATGGTCATACGGATTCCGATTGGAGGGAGATATGGCACGGCCCGCATGGATTTGTTGAGACGGATTCCGGAACCATGAATATCATGAATAAGGAAAGGTAAGAGGAGATATGTGGCTGGCAGACCGTTGGAAAGAGTATGAAGTGATCGATACAAGCAGTGGAGAAAAACTGGAGCGGTGGGGGGATCAGATTCTGATTCGTCCGGATCCCCAGGTAATCTGGAAGACAAAGAAACGCGATTCCCGCTGGAAAAAACCCAATGCCCACTATCATCGAAGCAGCAGGGGCGGTGGGTCCTGGGAGTTTTTTGACCTTCCTCAGCAGTGGGATCTCCACTATGATCAACTGACCTTTCATCTCAAGCCTTTCAAATTTAAACATACCGGCGTTTTTCCCGAGCAGGCAGTAAACTGGGACTGGTTCTCCGGCCTGATCCGGGGGGCCGGGAGGAAGATCCGGGTATTGAATCTCTTTGCCTATACCGGAGGAGCGACTCTGTCTGCAGCCAAAGCCGGGGCTTCCGTAGTTCATGTTGATGCTGCAAAAGGCATGGTTACCTGGGCCAGGGAGAATGCTCAGTCCTCCGGACTGGAACAGGCGCCCATCCGCTGGCTGGTGGACGATTGTCTTAAGTTTGTCCAGAGAGAGATCCGCCGCGGAAATACTTACGAGGGTATCATTATGGATCCTCCATCCTACGGGCGGGGACCCAAGGGAGAAATCTGGAAGATCGAAGACAATGTCTACGAGCTGATTCGCCTGTGTACGGAACTATTGTCCGATAAGCCACTGTTCTTCCTGATCAATTCCTACACGACCGGTTTACAGCCGGCTGTCCTTTCCTATATGCTGGGCAGTTTAATCGGGAAAAAATATGGCGGGAAGGTTGAATCCGATGAGATCGGACTTCCTGTAACAGACAGCGGCCTGGTTCTTCCCTGCGGAGCATCCGGGCGATGGATGACGGAATAGAGATAGAGATGATATAGAAGGAAACTGACTTGAAAGGAATCGGTTTCCTTTTTTATTCTTATAAGCCACATGTAAAGTGGGAGAAGGTGAACTTACTGCAGAGTGCAAGGTTATCGTGGTTGGCCAGGCAGAGATTGATGCAGCCAAAGAGAAATTAGATGCACTTAATGATGAATCTGATGAAAAAGCTGTTCAGGAGGCCCGGGAGGCTTATGATGCATTAAATGATGCCCAAAAAGCAGAAATATCCAATGATCTTAAGGAAAAACTGGAAGCTCAGGAGAAGCGCATTGCCGATCAGAAGGCAGCAGGAGAAAAGGCAGAGACCGATCAGAAAGCAGCAAGTCAGTCAGTCAAAATCTCTTCGATCAAACTAACCGGCCTTTCCCATAAGATTGCAGCCGGCAGAAAGATTGCATTAAAGGCGGCGGTTCTTCCGGCCAATGCGACCAATAAGAAACTGGTTTGGAAGGTCAATAATAAAAAGATTGCATCCGTAAACCAGGCAGGACTGGTCAAACTGAAGAAAAAAGCAGCCGGAAAGAAAGTGATTGTTACTGCTGTTGCAGCAGACGGATCCAATGTAAAAGCTTCCTTTAAGATTAAGGCTATGAAGGGGGCTGTTAAGAAAATTGCCATTACCGGAAAGAAGAAGGTAAAAGCAGGGAAGACCCTGAAGCTGAAGGCAAAAGTGAAAGCCGGCAAGGGAGCCAATAAAAAGCTTCAATGGACCAGCAGTAATACAAGCTATGCCACAGTCTCCGCATCCGGCAAAGTGAAAGCCCTTCCCGCCGGCAAGGGTAAAACTGTGAAAATCACAGCTGCAGCCACGGATGGAAGTGGTAAAAAGAAAAAGATAACTATAAAAATCAAGTAAAAAATTAAGTGAAAAGGCCGGGAGAGGATTGCTTCCCTCCGGTTCGATATGACAGCCTGAAGAAGGGGGATGAATCCCCCTTCTTTTGCTGGATTGGAAGTTTGCTTTATGTTATAATCAGAAAAGTTTTCAATCCTTCCGCTTTTCAGGAAACAAAAGGGTCTGCTAAGATCAATCATAACGGGATGAGTAATAAGATGAATAATAAAAATAATAATAAGAAAGAACAGACTCGGATTTCATCCAAAAGGGCAGCCTTTTACGGCGTTTTCATTGCCATGGCGCTGGTTGCCTCTTATATAGAAAGAATGCTGCCCATCCAGCCGGGTATTCCCGGAGTCAAACTGGGATTGGCCAATATCATTACCATGTTTCTTCTTTATCTTGTGGGAGCCGGGGCTGCCATTACGGTATCGATTTTGCGTATCCTTTTAGCCGGCCTTCTTTTTGGAAGCGGTTTCAGCATGGTCTACAGTGCAGCCGGCGCTTTTTTAAGTATGCTTGCCATGGCTGTTGCCATGAAGACCGGCTTTTTTTCCACAACCGGCGTCAGTGTGATCGGAGGGGTATTCCATAATATAGGACAGATTCTGGTCGCTGTGGTTACACTATCTACCGCCAGCCTGGTTTACTACCTGCCGATCCTTATTCTTTCAGGCCTTGTGGCAGGCGTGGTGATCGGCATTTTGTCAGGTGTCATTATGAAACGTCTTACTCCGGTTGTCCGACAGCAATTTCTTTCATAGTATTCGGTTTTTCAAAATGAAATGAGACCAATGAAGAGGTCTGACCTGACTTGGTGCGGGTATTGACCATGACAGTTTTATTCTTGGAGGAGTAACAAGCTATGCTTTATAAGCTTTTTAATCATAAGCTTTATAATATGAAGAAACAAAGCCCGGGAGGGCGCTTGTTCCTTGCAGCCCTTTTCCTGATGGCCAGTCTGGGCCTGGGCCTCTGTGGGTGCGGTAGTGGCGGACATTCTGCCGATGCCGAAGACCTTACAACTGGATCTTCCTCTCAGAAAGAGGGACAGAAGGCAGAGACCTGGCAGCTCAATGACTTTGTGATGAGTACCGTCCTAAGCGCTACAGTCTACGGCAGTGAAGATATCACGCCGGAGATCAAGGCCCGCCTGGATAAGCTGGAGAAGGAGGAATTATCCTGGCGTCAGGCGGACAGCACCGTGGCCAGGATCAACGCGGCCGGCAAGGAAAACAAGTCGGCATCCTGTGGATCTGATTTCGCAGCCTGGACGAGACAGTCTCTGGATCTGGCCCAAAAGAGCGGAGGGGCCTTCGACCCTTCCATCGGGGAATTGACCCGACTGTGGGATATCGAGGGGGAAAACCCCAAAGTGCCGGATCCGGACAAATTGGAAGACGTGATGGGACACATCGGCTTTGATAAGATCCATGTGGACCAGGCCGGAGAGAATCAAAGTGAGGGATCGGGCATAGAGCTTGAAGAGGGGGCTACCCTGGACCTGGGCGCTGTCGGCAAGGGAATAGCCTGTGACCTGATCAGGGATTATTTTAATAAAGAAGAAAAAGAAACGGTGAGCGGAGCTGTCGTCTCTGTCGGAGGCAGCATCCTGGTATACGGATCCAAGCCGGATGGTTCGGATTGGAAGGTGGCCATCCAGGACCCCCGCGGAGCCGACGGGGAATATATGGGTACGGTATCCCTGGACCATGACGCAGTCGTGTCCACATCCGGAGATTATGAAAAATATTTTGAGGAAGACGGGGTGCGATACCATCACATACTGGATCCCCACACCGGATACCCTTCGGACAGCGGTCTGATATCGGTTTCCGTCATCTGTGAAAATGGTTTGCTGTCCGACGGCCTTTCGACAGCCTGCTTTGTCCTGGGCCGGGAAAAGGGTCTGGAACTGCTGAAAGAGTATGGTGCGGAAGGGGTATTCATCGATCAGGATAAAAGGCTGACTCTTACCGAAGGTCTGGAAGGATCCTTTTTGATTATCAATAGTGATTATAAGAAATAGAAATATATAGATATCTGTCAGTATTTTCGCCGGCGGCCATAGTCAGAGTTGAATAGAAAATAATTTTATATTATTAAGATGATGATTAAGATAATCATTAAGAATAAGGGGTAAGATCACAGGGAGGTTTGTCACGATGGAAAAAGTTCTTCTACTATATAATATAGAATCACCGGCCTACAGAAAAAGCATCGAAGAGTTTTGCAGGGAGCAGGGGGTCAGGATCCGCTATGTCCTTCCTGAGGAATATGATGTCCCCCTTGGCTTTGTGGCCTACGGTAAAGAAGAAGACCGGGCGGAATATATTCGGAAGGAAAAGGGCAGGGAATTCAGGGAACCCATGATGGTTTTCTCCGGTTTTGCCGGAGATGGTTTGTTTGAATTTCTGAAAGGTCTCCGGGTTGCCGGGATCGGAACTACGGATTTAAAAGCCATGATGACCGAGCACAATGCTGTGTGGGATTCCGTGGCCTTGCAGGATGAATTAAAGAAAGAACATGAGTATATGAAGGAAATGGCTCAGAAAAACAGGGATAAGAAAAAAAACTGAGATCAGGCTAAGAGAAATACTACTTGCTGAATCCATTTTCTTATGATAGATTATTAGGCATAAGGAAATGGATCTGGCATTATGCCAGAAAACCCCCGGGAGCCGTGAAATCCCGGGGGTATCCTTTTTTTAACAGAAATGTAAATATTAAACAATTTTTTCTTCGATTGGTAGTGTTTGAACGCAGAATCGGTACAAAATCAAAAAAAGCACTTGATTTCTTTTTTGAATGGTGTATAATTATGTTTGCTGTGTGACATGATAGCTGTGAAGCGTGAGGTTGCTGCATGGGCGAAAGCACAGGCAGGTTTTCCGTGGAGCGAATGTCAAGTTG
>CADBME010000250.1 GCA_902795715.1 uncultured Lachnospiraceae bacterium
CGGGGTATGGCTCAGTTTGGTTAGAGCGCACGGCTGGGGGCCGTGAGGTCGCAAGTTCGAATCTTGTTACCCCGATTTTTTCTTTTCCCCGGGAACTGCAGTTTATACAGTTTCCGGGGATGTTTCATGGTTTGGGAAATATCTGAGGAATTACTTATACCATGAAAAGCCGATTCTATCTCAGCTGTGATTATACCACAGTTTGTTGGGAATGAGACTTCTTTTTCATAATTTCAAATAATCAAAAAGGAGGCGCTGCCGTAACACTTCATTACAGGGGCGCCTCCTTCTGTCTGTCATTTAAAAGCAGGATCTGAATCTGCGGTTTTTTTATCAAAGAACGGGTTTTAAAAATATAGGGCGATAAATCCATTAAGATTTTACTGAAGAGCAAGGATGATTTTAAAGAGCCTTTCCTTCATGGCAGGGGAGCATTTTTGGATTTCCACGAATAAACTGTGGTCCAGAGCATTTTCCGGTTTAATATACTCGTCCGATAAAAGATAATCAACACTGATATCCATGGCATTGCTGATGTTGACAAGAAGCGTAAGTGAAACCTTTACCCGGTTATTCTCGATGTTGCTGATATGGCTGGTGTTAACTCCGGCATAGGCTGCCACATAAGCCTGGGTTAATCCTTTTGAAATTCGGACTTCACGGATTCTTTGTCCGATTTTTTCAAAATCGATTTCAAGCATTGGATAGCACCTCCAAAGTCAGAGTGAACACGTTGAAAGCCATTGATGAGCAGATTATTAAAAACTCAAGTCACTATTATTATATAAATGAATGAATTCTATATGAACCGTCTGAAACTAAATATAGTATAGCTTCGGATAATAAAAATGATTATTCTATGATAGCAAAGATAATTGGGGTCAGAGATAACGGACAGTGGTTGGTTCAAGAGAGATCCGAATGAGCGAATCTTGTAAATATGTAAGAAATATGGTATGGTTTTTTAAAAGACTTCAACTATAAGGACTTGCTATGGGAGATGAATGAGCTAAATGGATAAGACAGCGGTTTTAATTCCATGTTATAACGAAGAGAAAACGATCCGGAAGGTGATAAGGGACTTTAGAAAGGTTCTTCCGGACTCTGTGATTTATGTATATGATAATAATTCCACAGACAGGACTGGCGAAATTGCTTCAGGAGAGGGAGCCGTCGTAAGAAAAGAGTATAAACAGGGGAAGGGAAACGTTATCCGGCGTATGTTCCGGGAGATTGATGCTGAATGCTATATCATGGTGGACGGAGATGATACATATCCTGCGGAATATGCTGCAGAGATGGCAAAGAGGGTACACGAGCACAAAGCGGATATGGTTGTAGGAGACAGGCTTTCTTCTACCTATTTCACCGAGAATAAAAGACCTTTCCACAATTTTGGGAATTCCATGGTTCGACGTGCCATCAATCTTCTTTTTCACAGTGAGATCAAAGATATCATGACAGGATATCGTGCTTTCAGTTACCAGTTTGTAAAGACTTTTCCTGTCCTATCCAAAGGCTTTGAGATTGAGACGGAGATGAGCATCCATGCCATCGAAAAAAATATGCTGATTGAGAACGTGGTCATTGACTACCGGGACCGGCCGGAAGGAAGTGAGTCCAAGCTCAATACCTATTCCGACGGGTTCAAGGTCCTGATGACTATTCTCAGGCTCTATGCCTTTTACAAGCCGCTCCATTTCTATGGCATCATCAGCGGGATACTCTGCATTGTTTTCTGCTTTTTGTTTATTCCGGTTTTCATAACCTATCTTGATATCGGGCTGGTCCCTCAGTTCCCCACATTGATTGTTTCCGGATTTGTGCTCCTGACCGCAATCATATCTTTTTTCAGCGGTGTGATATTACAGAGCCTGCGACATAAAGATCGTCAGGATTTTGAGTGGAAATTAATTCAGATCAGCACAGGAGTTAAATCATGAAATCCATTTCTTTGCAAAAGTCTAAAGAGGAGAATGAAAGAATCCGTCGGAGACCTCTCCGTCTCCGGCACTATCTTTTAGCTGTAGTGTCTGCCATTTTGATTGCCGGCGGTCTTCAGATCCAGTTGGGGATGCCTGTAGAATATGTGCCCATGATTGCAGAAAAATACCTGGGCGATCCCCTTGCCTATCTGCTCTACTTGCTCAAATGCAGTATCATGCGCCCTTCGGATTTTTCGCTGCAGTGTGAATTAACGGCTCTTTTCCTGATCCTTATTATCCTGTATGTATTTTCCCATTTTTATAAAATGCGCCAAATACTCTGGGCAGGATGCTTCTCAGCCTTGTTCGCCGTCTGTGCCTTTTTCGGGAGGATTTTCATGGACCATCCTTCATGGAGTCCCTTCATTACAGGATTTTATCAGATATTTAAGGACCTTTGTTTTCTGGCAGCTTACGGCCTGACCTGTTTTTTTTGCCTGATGGCCTTTTGGGCCTGGCTGAATTCCCGGCCGGATCTGATCGGCGGACATAGTCACCTGAGCGGAAAAAAAAGAATGCTGGTTTATTTCCTTGTTCTTATGATCTGCTGGCTGCCGGTCTTTCTTATTGTCTGGCCCGGAAATCTGAAAGGAGATACGGTGGTTCAGATCCTCCAGTATTTCCATTTCCCCACCCGTTTTCAGGGATACTGGATCACTAACGGCAAGGACATACTCTTTTCCAATGATCACCCTTTTATTCAGACTCTGATTCTGGGCTTCTTTATGGACCTGGGACATGCCCTTGGCTGGAATGAACTGGGAGTCAGCTTTTATACTTTCCTTCAGATTGCAGGATACGGAGCTGTAATCAGCCTCTTTCTGGTTTCGCTGGAACATTTTCACACTCCGGTCCGGCTTACAAGAATAGCCCTCATGGTCTATTGTCTGGCCCCGCCTTATGTTGTCCATGCTGTCCTGATCTCCGGAGACTCCTTTCTGACCCTTTTCTTTTTGTATTTTATGGTCGAGGTATTCTGGATTTATAAGACAGGGGGCAGGGTTCTCCATAATAAACCCTTTCTGGCCTGTCTTTTTATCACGGTTTTTCTTTTTTGCACATCGAAAAACCAGTGTGTCTACATAGTATTCTTAACCGGCCTGCTTATGCTTGTCTTGTTCAGGAAGAAATGGAAAAGGATTCTGGCGGCCCTGTTCCTGCCGGTTCTTTTGTTTGAAACTCTGTATATGGGCCTCTTTTTTAACCTTATGCATGTAAGAAAAGTCGGATCTCAGGAAGCTTTGTCCCTCTTTTTCCAGCAGACAGCCAGGACTGTCTGCTACCATGGGGACCAATTAAGTCAGGACCAGGTAGAAGCTATATCTGCAATACTGAAATACCATAAAATACCCAGAAGATATGATCCGGATCTGGCAGACCCGGTCAAAAGAACCTTCAACAGAGAGGCCGGAAGCCGGGAGATGGCAGAGTACTTTAAAGTCTGGCTGGAGATGGGGCGGACCTATCCCGGTGAATACATCCAGAGTTTTCTGGATTCTACCTGGGGATACTACTATCCCATGAAACCAAATATAATAGCCGAGCTTTACTGGGATAATTACACCTTTGAGGAAGATTCCAAAGAAAGCAAGTGGATTCCCAAGGTTATACCGGAATCCTTTTTCCGGGAAAGATGGATTCATCAGCTGCCACAGACAGAATATCTGAGAATGATCTGCCGGAAAATAATAGTCCTTGTTGACGAACTTCCCCTGATATCCTGGCTGGCCTATCCGGGCACCATCATGTGGCTGCTTCTTGCCATGCTCTTGGTCCTTTTGCTTAACAGAAACTACAGGTCCCTGGCAGCATTTTTTCCGACACTGCTGATTTTTGCCATCTGCCTCCTGTCACCTAAAAACGGAAATTACCGCTACATGCTTCCCAACAGTTTCCTGCTGCCTTTAATCAGCGCATATGTTGTCGGTTTGTTCAGAAAGCAGGAAATGCCGGCAAAGCAAGCCCAAAAAGAGACTGCCGACCACTGCCTGGATGAAAAATACGGCAAAACTGTACCGGACCATCTCCTGTAAA
>CADBME010000251.1 GCA_902795715.1 uncultured Lachnospiraceae bacterium
ACGCCGACCTCCTGGAGGTCTCTAAGTCCAACCAACGAGAGCCTATTACACAGTAGAGGCTGCCGCATTTTTTAATGCGACAGCCCCGGTAGATAAAAAGTCATCACCATTTCTCCGAAATACATCTTGCCACATGGACACCGCTGGCCGAGGCATGGGACAGAGAGTGGGTAATCCCGCTGCCGTCTCCTATGATATAGAGTCCTTTATGACAGGATTCCAGATTCTGATCCACTTTCACTTCCATATTATAGAATTTCACTTCGACACCATAAAGGAGAGTATCGTCGTTAGCTGTTCCCGGCGCCACCTTATCGAGTGCATAGATCATCTCCATGATGCCGTCCATGATTCTCTTAGGCAGAACAAGACTCAGATCTCCGGGCGTTGCTTTGAGGGTCGGGTTGATAAAGGCTTCGGCAATCCGGCCGGGCGTGGACCGCTGGCCCCGGATCAGGTCACCGAATCTCTGGACGATCACGCCGCCGCCCAGCATATTGCTGAGTCTTGCTATGGACTCACCGTAGCCATTGGAATCCTTGAAGGGTTCGGAGAAATGCTTTGCCACTAAAAGGGCAAAGTTGGTATTCTCCGTCTGTCTTTTGGGATCTTCGTAACTGTGACCGTTTACCGTAATGATACCATTGGTATTTTCACTGACCACCGCCCCCCTGGGATTCATGCAGAAGGTCCGTACCCGGTCTTCGTATTTGGGGGTCCGGTAGACGATTTTGCTTTCATAGAGTTCATCCGTTATATGGGAAAACACTTCCGCGGGAAGCTCCACCCTGACCCCGATGTCCACACGGTTGGACCGGGTGGGAATCCCCATCTCCTGACAGATCCTCTCCATCCATTTGCTGCCGCTCCGGCCCACGGATATGATACAGTATGGGCTGGTGGAGGTGCTTTCTGCCGTAACTACTTCATAGAAGAAGGAAGATTCTTTTTCTCTCAGATTGACCCTCTCAACCGGTGTATCAAAATAGAAATCCACTTTATCTTTCAGATCCTCATAAAGATTTTCCAGGACGATATAGTTGATATCGGTTCCCAGATGGCGAACCGAGGCATCTAAAAGATGGAGATCATAGCGGATACACTGCTTCTTAAAATCCGTGCCCGCCGTCGTATAAAGACGGGTACCTTCCCCGCCGAACCTCATATTGATATCATCAACATAGCGCATAAGATCCAGGGCTTTTTTCTTACCAATGTATTCATGGAGAGTCCCCCCGAAATCATTGGTGATGTTATACTTGCCATCGGAAAAAGCCCCGGCTCCGCCAAAACCGCTCATGATGGAGCAGGTTTTGCATCCGATACAGGATGTAATCTTCTCTCCATCTATGGGGCAATGCCTTTTATGCAGGGGGTGTCCTGCCTCAAAGACGGCAATCTTCATATTTTCATTTTTCCGAACGAGCTCATAGGCCGAGAAAATTCCCCCGGGACCGGCTCCGATAATGATAACGTCGTAATCCATATCTCTCCTGACCTTCCCTTTATTCCCTGCCTATGCTTTGGCAACCATATAGTTTCCACTAGCAAGGAGAACATCCGTCTCCTTCTCACATATAATGGGGACCTCCCCCGGTTCGAAAACTCTGCACAGGGTGTTCTTCCCACTCTTGCTGCTGTCTGCAAGAACGTAGGTTTCCGTTGAGTTTCGTTTGACAATCTGTTTTTTCTCGGCTTCACGTATATCCGGTGTGCTGACACCGGCCAATTCGGAAAAACCGTTGCAGCCCAGAAAGGCCTTATCAAAAAACATGGTCGCCAGCTCACTGTTAGTTTTTGTTCCTAAAACCGAAGCAGTTGAGATATTGATCTCTCCTCCGATCATAATGACTTTCAGTTTGGATTCCTGTATTTCCTGAAGGATCATGGCATTGGTGGTTACCACAGTGATGTCCTTATTCTTCAAATGCTGAACCATCCTTAAGGGGGTGCTTCCGGAATCAAGATAGATGGATTCCCCATCTTTTACAAGACCGGCTGCAAACCTGGCAATGGCTTCCTTCTCCGAAACATTTTTGATGGACTTGGAGTTGACCGGCACTTCATAGGATCCTTTCTTGAGACAGGCACCGCCTCCTCTAAGGATGATGATCTGACCTTCTGCTTCCAGTGTCTTTAAGTCTCTTCGTACGGTGGATTCGGAAACATTACTTAGTGCCTGGCAAAAATCACTCAGGGAAACAATTTCATTTTGTTCAAGCAGCTGCAGCATCTGCAATCTTCTTTGATACGGTATCATAACAAATCCCTCTTAAAAACAAGTACAAAAAAACAGGTGAAAACATCATGAAATGACACAGGTGATCAAAAAGTCCATCCTTCATTCCCATGCATTCATGGGATGAATTCTGACTTTTTAACCCTGATATAATCATAAATGAAATCTCTGATGCTTTCAACCTGTTTTTCAATAAAATGAAACCATGTGATTTGTTTTGAAAATATTATTCAACCACTTCATCCAGAGTGGGCATGGAATCCTGAGCACCCAGGCGGCAGACCGTCGCTGCGCTGCAGCATGTGGCGAATTTGCAGGCTTGTGTAAGATTCATACCCTGCATGAGGGAGTAACCGACCCCGCCTATAAAGCTGTCGCCGGCCCCTGTC
>CADBME010000252.1 GCA_902795715.1 uncultured Lachnospiraceae bacterium
CCTCCGGTTTTTCCCTGTATGGATTCCGATTCCCTGTGAACCATATCCGATACATATTCGAAAAGGTGGGCATGGATAAAATCATCCGCTTTCTGCCGAATCTGATCTCCTATTTTTTCAAGGAGAGAATTGCCGAAGACCATGCCCAGCATGGAATCCGCCAGCGAAGCTTTGGCTTCTTCCATCAGTTTTTCAACAATCAGAGTGGCAGGATCCATATCAAGAATCTTTTGGGTGATATGGTCGGAAATCCGGCTTTCGGTTTCCGATGCAAGGGCATCCAGCTTGTCTTCCTCCATGTGGTCAAGCAGCACATCCCTCACCCTTATTTGCAGGATACTCTCTTTCCATTCTCTGACTGTCTGGAAAATCTTTTCTTTCATACCATCTGACAGGAGAACCGGTTTGAGAATCTCTTCATTGAGCAAATGGCTTTCGATCACCTGCCCGGCTGCTCTGGCCAGCCGGCCCTGCCCTTTGGGTATCACTCCGGGGGTAAATGGCAGTTTTCGCCCCAGAAAACGAATTTCATGATGAGGATAAAAAAGCATCTTGACGGCTACCCAGTTGGTAGCATATCCGATTATGGCGCCGACAATCGGCACAAACAGTATTCTCCAGTTCAAAGAATCCATCATCCTTCCTATATATGATCTTTGGAACATCTCTGCAAGATTACTATACCACTTTTCCCCTTCTCTTTCCACATTGTCGTGCAGGGGAAATTACCTTTCCTTTACTGACCTGATCCGGACCGGGAATTCTCTTCTTTCTTCCAGAAGTCTTCCAGCACCTGACCCCAGTTGTTTTCATTGACGGGATAATAGTTTTTCCAGTCTTGGGGAAACATTTCCTGGTTCTCCTTTCTCAGAAAACGGTAATCCATGAGGAGGATGATTCCCCGGTCCCGGGCGGTCCGGATGACCCGTCCCGCTGCCTGGAGGACCTTGTTCATTCCGGGATAGCGGTAGGCGTAGTCATAACCTCTTTTTTGTCCGCTGTCAAAATAATGGCGGATGATTTCCCTTTCTCTGCAGACCCTGGGTAAACCGGTTCCCACGATCAGAACGCCGGACAGACGGCTTCCGGTCAGGTCGATTCCCTCAGAAAAAATGCTTCCCAGGACGCAAAAACCTACCAGGGATCTCCCGGGATTTTCCTGGAAACGATCCAGAAAAACCTCTCTCTCTTCTTCTCCCATTCCCGGTTCCTGGATGACAAGATCGGCCATGGATTCTATGGATGTCTCATCTGCCAGATCAGCCACCTTGTCAAGCATCTCGTAAGAGGGGAAAAATAATATGTAATTGCCCGTCTTTTTTTCAAGGGCTGTCTGCAGATAGTGAAGGATCCGCCTGTACTGGCCGGGTCCTCGCTGACTGTAGATGCTTGTTACATCATTTGTCACGGCAAGCAGTCTTTTCTCCTCGGGGAAGGGAGAAGGTATGGAGTAGGCCGGAAACCTGTCACCGCCCAGCAGATTCCTGTAGTAGGGGATGGGAAGGAGGGTTGCGGAAAAGAAGATGCCTGACCGGCAATTCTCCAGATATTCTTCCAGTCTTTTGGATGGATCCATGCAGTGCAGATGGATGGTAAATTGCATTTTCTCTCCCTCGGACCAGATCCGGTATCCATGGTCGATGGTGTCAAGGATCATAAAGAAATGACTGGCTTTAAAATAAAAATCCAGGATCTCTTCTCTTTCCTCAAAACTTTCATGTTCCATAAGATAATCGGTCAGTCTCTCCAGCATCCGGAAAAGAGGAAGGTAGATCTTATCCGCCTCCTGGTAAAAGGCAACCCCTATTAAGTTTTCCTGCCTTGTCCATTCATCATCAGAAGGATTGAAAACCTCTCCTTCCTTTGCCAAGTCTCTGAGGGAAGCATCGCACCGTCTGATGGACTGATACACTTTTTTGGCCCGGTCTTTGAAAATCTTTTTGGGTCCCCTGAAGTCCTGTCTGGTCAGGTCCGCACTGTACATTTCCCTGGCCCGGTCCATCAGATTGTGGGCTTCATCGATCAGGAAAACCGCCTGCCCGCCGGTCTGATCTGACAAAAGGCTGCCCCGGCTGACATGGGGGTCAAAGACATAATTATAGTCGCATATTATGGCATCCGCAAAGGCTGCCGCCTCAAAAGCCAGTTCATAGGGGCAGACTTTGTGCTTCTGACTGTATTCCAGAATACAGGTTCTGGTCAGATCATCCCGGTGGGTGAGCATATCATAGAGACATTCATTGATCCTGTCGTAGTGTCCTTTTGCCCGGGGACACAAATCGGGGTCACACATGACTTCCTCAAGAATACAGATCTTCTCTTTTGCCGTTATGGTCAGGGACTTCAGGGACAGATTCTGTTCTCTTAAAATAGAAAATGTATCCTGGGCGACCGTCCTTGTGATGGTTTTTGCTGTCAGATAGTAAATGCGTCCGACCTTGCCAAGACCCATCTCCCGGAGGGCAGGGTAAATCATGGAAATGGTTTTGCCCACACCGGTAGGGGCCTGGAGAAAAACATGGCCTTTCTGGTCCATGCTGTGAAATGCCATGGCCATAAGCTGTTTTTGTCCCGGGCGGAAGGGGAAGGGGAAGTGGAGCTTCTCTATGGACCGGTCTCTTTTTTTCAGGCTCTTCACGCAATAATCCGCCCATCTTTTACAAAGGCTGATCAGATGGTCAAACCAGACAGCAAGTTCATCTTTTCCATACTCTCTGCGGATTCTCCGGATCTTTTCACTCTCCATATGACAGTAGGTAATCTGGACCAGGATCCTGTCTTCCTGATTCTGCTTTGCGTAGATGGCAGCATAACACATGGCCTGGGCCAGATGAAGAGCTTCCGCCTGGTCATCCTCGGGAAGAGACTTGCGGGTACATTTGATCTCATCGATCAGAATGATAGGGCTTAAGGAGTCAGCCTCCCCATAGAGGGTCTCTATCCCGTCAGCCCGGCCTTCCACTATCAGATCATATTCCTCCTCCTCAAAAGTTTCGGTCAGAGGTACTTCACTCTCATATTCCGGACCCTGCTGACGCTGAATCTTACGGTGGAGTCTCCCTCCTTCCAGCATTAGTTCCTGGGAAGCAAGAGCCGCCTTTCCCATTCCCAGATCGCCTGTTCTCAGGAGGAACTCCACAAGCTTTCGAACGGAGCATTTTACCAGATACCGGCAATCATCTGTCATTCTAAGGCCGGAAGCCGGATTGTCTTTATTGTTTTTTTCATTTATCAGGGTATCTCTTTTTTGATTATTTATCATAAGAGCTCCGACTGAAAGGTAAAAAGAATGAAAAAACCTGCCCGGGACCCAATGTCTTCCAGGCAGGTGGCATGATCATACTTTTAAGGCAAAAACAGAAAATGTCCACAACAAGGAGCAACTCTCATTGTGGACACTTTCTGTTTAATACTAACCTTTAACTTAGGGGATTAATAGTATTATAGCGTCATTCTGAAAGATTGCAATTGAAAAAAAAAGTTTAAAACCGTAAAAAATTGTTGAACATATGAGCAAGTTTCCTATAATTATCTTATAGTTTTTCTTTTCATAAGCAAAAATGATTTCATTTGAAAATGTTTTCTACTATTTACTTTATACAAAAATCTGTCATTTATCAACCGATTCACTGTAAAAATCGCAAACAATTCTCCCGATTATTTCAATCCAAAAGGGTCTGCCATCCGGTCAGGGTCCCTGTACATTATTGTCATGAGCTGCAAATCCGCACCTAGCTGGGCAAGTTCTTCAGGATAGCGGGTATCAGCTGTTTCTTTCTGGAAACCACACCGGTAAGCTCTGCGGAATGCTCACCTGCTGTCACATTAAAAGCAGGTTCGATCACTTCTTTACACATATCACCTACCATAAGAAGCTCTGTGGTCTCCGTGATGATATTTGTCATCATGAACATGACCATATCCAGTCCGTTGGAAGAACGGACCTCTTCCATGTAGGGCAGGAGTTTCTCCGTACAGGCCGACAGTTCCTTGCTGTTCATAGAGCTGATCTGGCCTACGCCGAAATTGATTTTTCCGTCGCTGAACTTCTTGAAATCCTGATAGAATATTTCATTGGCTGTCTTGGACCGGAGATTGCTGCCGGCATCGAACATTTTTGTAGCATGATCTTCAATGTCCACATCGGCTATCCCGGCCAGCCTTTCGGCTATCATCTGGTCGATGGGGGTGCAGGTAGGCGAGCGGAACATCAATGTGTCCGAAAGGATGGCGGACAGAAGGAGTCCGGCTATAGTAGGCGGAATCTCAATATTATTTTCCATGTACATCTGGGTGATGATGGTAGCTGTACAGCCTACAGGCTGGTTGCGGAAAAAGACAGGTCCCGTGGTCTCGATATTTCCCAGCCGGTGGTGGTCAATGATCTCAAGGATCTCAGCCTCGTCAAATCCATCCACGGCCTGGGTCTTCTCGTTATGGTCCACCAGGA
>CADBME010000253.1 GCA_902795715.1 uncultured Lachnospiraceae bacterium
GCTGCCTTCACGGCTGCCCGGTCCGACCTTGCTACGAACAACTCCTGCCGCATATCTTTTTACCCCGTAGCGGGAACGGAAAACATGGTCGACGATTGCTTTCTGCCATACAAGGCCTTCATAAACATGGCCGGGTGACTGGCCATAATAAGGGGCGATGATCTGCCCTTTCCGATAAGAGGGATGGATCCAGGCTGTTTTCTTCACCTTCGGCGGAACAAGACCGTCATCCCGCATAAGCACAGTATCCAGATCGGTTTCAATCTCCGTGTGGCTGATCCCTGTCTGGCGTGCCCTCCTGTTGATATAGGGGTGGCAGGTACTGTCCAATATGAAATGTGTCATAAATCCGGCCAGATAAGCCCTGGCCTCCGGCTGTCCCATCTGCCTTTCAAACACATCCATAGCCCTCTTAAAAAAACGTGCCGCTTTCTCATGATGAACCCGGACCCCGTACTGGTTAAAAGGATTATGGCGAAAAGAACGATAGTAAAACAGTATATCCGGTCCATGCACTCCTATATCGTAATAATCCATATAGGGCTCAAGATCTCCCTGAATCTCAGGAGGGAGAAGGGTAAAAACGCTCCGTCCGTAACGGTGATGGGCATATGTAGTCGGCATGAAACAGTCTCCTTTACGAAAAATATTAACAATTTATTATCAACTATAAATTATCCTCTGGTTCTTGTCAACAATCCATTCACGGCCATCTCCTGTCATTCATTTACTTCAGATGTTGCGTTTCAGACCTCAAACTGGTATAATCATCAGATATGAGATTTTCGAAGCTTTTCTATACTTTTTTTTCGAAAATTGTCAAATACTATACAAATATATTGATTGTATAAGAATCAGGAGGAAAAACATGGGTAATTTAATCGTAGGTCAGTCCGGTGGTCCCACTGCAGTTATCAACTCCAGCCTTGCCGGAGTCATCAAGGCTGCCCGCAAAAACAAGATTCCGAAAGTCTATGGTATGCATCACGGTATTGAGGGTTTTCTCAATGAAGATATCATCGATATCGATGACTATATTACCAGCAATCAGGATCTGTCTCTTCTGAAGAGAACTCCTTCCGCATTCCTCGGATCCTGCCGCTATAAGCTTCCTGCCATCGAGGGAAATGAAGATGTCTATGAGAAAATGTTTGATATCATGGAAAAATACGATATCGAATACTTCTTATATAATGGTGGAAACGATTCCATGGATACCATCAAAATGCTGTCCGATTATGCATCCATGCATGATAAACCCCAGAAGTTCATGGGAATCCCCAAGACTATTGACAACGATCTTCCTCTGACCGATCACACTCCGGGTTACGGATCTGCTGCAAAATACATCGCAACCTCCCTCAAGGAGATCATCCGGGATAATGAAAGCTTCGGAGCTGCCAAGCCGACCGTTTGTATCGTGGAAATCATGGGCCGCCATGCAGGATGGCTGACAGCCGCCGCTGCTCTTTCCAGAGATGCGGACTGTGATGGTCCGGACCTGATCTATCTGCCGGAAGTAACTTTTGATATAGACGATTTCATGGAAAGGGTAAAGAAGCTTGCCGCAGAGAAAAGCTCTGTAGTAATCGCCGTTTCCGAAGGCGTCAAGGTTGCCGACGGCCGTTTTGTCTGTGAGCTGGGTGTCAGCAGCGACTATGTTGATGCTTTCGGCCACAAGCAGTTATCCGGAACAGCCGCCTATCTGGCAAATCGTGTGACAAGTGAGACCGGGCTTAAGTCAAGAGCCGTCGAGTTCTCCTCACTCCAGAGATGTGCAACTCATTGCGCCTCCCGTGTAGATATCGATGAAGCTTATAATGTAGGATATATCGCAGCCACTTCCGCAATCAACGGAAAAACCGGTATGATGATCACCATCGACGTCATTGAGCGCGAGCCTTATCTTGTCCGCTACAACCAGTATGACATCCATGAGATTGCCAATGTAGAACGCAAAGTCCCCAAGACCTGGATTACCGAAAACGGAACTAATGTAAGCGATGCCTATATAGAGTATGCAAAACCACTGATCATCGGCAACCTTCTCCCCTACTATTCCAACGGACTGCCCAGGCATCTCACATTAAAGCATAAACGCAAATAGGCGATTAGACGATTAGATAAGTCGACAAGAAAAAATAAGATAAAAACAATAAGGGATGAAGACTTGATTAAAGTTCTTCATCCCTTATTGTTTTTATTTTTGAATTTTACGGCATTCCGTATAGTATCTTTTATCCCGGGCGTGACCCATGGAAAATGTCTTTCTCGGCAAAGCCCCATCTGCCATGACCGCAGGGAAAAGCTCGCTTTTATGCATAGTCGGAAGAAGAAAACCAACAGCTCCCTCTCTTCTTGACAAAGACAATACAGTATCTTCTCCATGGATATAGTCAATCTTTCCGCCATACCGGCCGGTATATGCATCCAGAAAAGACTGGAGACTCCCCACGGCAAGTTCGGAAACAGGCTTTCCGATTACAAATACTTTACGCCGGATTCCCTGTCCGGAAGGATCAGCAAAAACCATTTCAAAGGACTGCCCCTGCCCTTCCTGGTGCAGATCCATCTCCTCAATCATTTTTTCCATCATGTGCCGGGGATCGACCCGGGTAACAATCCGGTAGATTGGTTCAAAAACCAGGCTGGGACTATGCAGATTCACTAGCTCAACCAGGGCATAGCGGGCCGGATGATCTGACAAATCTTCCCCCTCATGCTCCCTCTTCAGCTTTTCGTAATAGGCCTTGGCCGATGCAAGGGAATGGTTGCCATCACCCACAGCATAGATCATGGGTTTCTCATCATGAAGATCATAGCGGTTATTGTAGCATTCCGGATCATCCAGCTTTCGCAGACAGGATATGATTCTCTCCTGCTGTTCTTCATTCACCAGATAGCCTGTCAGATGACCGCCGCCAAGCATCAGGTCAAAATCATAAACCATTTCCATGTCGTCCAGATTATCAGCAAGAGGCTCAATCACCGTATTTTCCATGTCATCAATCAGCATGATCACATGGGGAAGTTCCAGATTCGCATTTTCCCGGATACGGACTCTGGGCGGAAGCCTTCCGGGCACCGTCTCCTCCGTAGCCCTGACCATGGACTGACTCCCTTTCTCATATTCATAGCACTCAAGGTCAATCTTTCCGACAAGGCCCTGCCGAAGATTACCTGAGCTGTCAATCCTTCTTACATAAATCATGGCATCTTTATATTGGCGAAAAACTCCCTGACTCATATATTCTTCCATGGCGTCTTGAATCCCGGCAAGCCGATCTTCCATATCTCCATCCTCAAGATAGACTTCCGGATAGATCATAGGTAAAGCCGAAGGACCACTTCCCGTAATATCTCTTACTTTTTCCCAATAGTCCGGTTCACTGGTATATTGATCACAAGCTATAACGGACCATCGGCTCATATCCACCGACCCGGTCGGAAGAAGAATATCCGCAGGAAGAAAAGCATCTCGCATCATCACAATCTCCTTTAATGATTCATTACCATCCCAACCAATCAGGCATTGAAAAAGATAGTAAAAACAGCAAAAAATAAAGGGAGAATAGCCAGGTAAGCCACCCTCCCCTAATGCAGTCTGTGGGACTTGAACCCACACCCAGTTAGCCCGGACTAGATCCTTAGTCTAGCGCGTATGCCAATTCCGCCAAGACTGCATCTCTTGTTAACTTTTTTTCGTCAACAGTTGGCATTATAGCACCACTGCAAAAAGAATGCAAGCTTTTTTTTAATTATTTTTGAAAGAGGGTATCATTCCCCTCTCCTCCGGTCCAAGAGCAGTAAACAGAGATGAAAAAGACTCCATTTATAAAAAAAATCAGAAGTTATTTCTCTATATAACAATTTTTTTCTTGACAATAATCCCAGACTATGGTAAAGTGACAGTGTCATAATTTCCAAATCGCCTCAATTGGCGGAAAAGGGACCGGGTATCCATGCCTGGTTCTTTTTTGTTATATAAGTCCAGTGGCAAGCGGCGATGCAGACGTCAAGCTAGCTTGTAAGGATGCATCGACATTTGCCACGACAAGAATCATGAGGAAGAAGGACTTTGGTCCGGATTCCGAATGATTCTTAGCACGATGGGAGCGCTTAGCGCGTAATCGTGCGTGGGACTTATCCTGTGATTTAGAGACGACAA